>CADAIF010000033.1:0-12646 GCA_902787905.1 uncultured Lachnospiraceae bacterium | reverse complement strand
GTGAAAGACGTAATGAACTCCAGAAGTTCGAAAAGCGTGTGCTTGCCAAGGAGGAGGCCGTTGACCGAAAGGCTGATGTCATCGAAAAGAAAGAAAGTCAGCTGGCTTCCAGAGAGGACAAGATCAACAAACGACAGGCAGAAGTTGACGCACTTGGGGAAAAACGCTTACAGGAACTTGAACGAATCTCAGGCTTAACCTCCGAACAGGCAAAGGATTATCTTCTGAAGACTGTGGAAGATGATGTGAAACATGAAACAGCATTGTTAGTAAAAGAACTCGAAACACGCGCCAGGGAAGAGGCGGACAAGAAAGCCAAGGAATATGTTGTTACGGCGATCCAGCGCTGCGCTGCTGATCACGTCGCCGAGACGACCATTTCCGTTGTCCCGCTTCCAAATGATGAAATGAAAGGCAGGATCATCGGTCGAGAGGGCAGAAATATCCGTACACTCGAAACCATGACCGGTGTCGATCTGATCATCGACGACACCCCCGAGGCAGTTATTCTCTCCAGCTTCGATCCCATCAGAAGGGAGATCGCAAGGATCGCTCTTGAAAAGCTGATCGTGGATGGACGTATCCATCCGGCCAGGATCGAGGAAATGGTGGAAAAAGCACGGAAAGAGGTAGAAAATTCCATAAGGCAGGCAGGCGAGGAGGCCACCCTGGAGGTCGGCGTCCACGGCATCCATCCGGAGCTGATCAAACTGCTGGGCCGTATGAAGTACAGAACCAGTTACGGTCAGAATGCTCTGAAGCATTCGATCGAAGTCGCTCATCTCTGCGGACTTCTGGCAGGGGAGATCGGTCTGGATGTCCGCGTGGCAAAACGCGCGGGTCTGCTGCATGATATCGGTAAATCGATCGATCATGAAGTGGAAGGTTCCCATATCCAGATCGGTGTGGATCTCTGTAAGAAGTACAAGGAATCCGCACTGGTGATCAATGCAGTGGCAGCCCATCACGGTGACTGCGAACCCACTTCACTGATCGCCTGTATCGTACAGGCTGCGGATACCATTTCTGCTGCGAGACCGGGTGCAAGGCGTGAATCATTAGAGACTTATACTAACAGATTAAAACAATTGGAAGATATCACCAACAGCTTTAAGGGCGTTGACAAATCTTTTGCTATTCAGGCGGGCAGAGAGGTTCGTGTCATGGTTATTCCTGAACAGGTAAGTGATGCCGATATGGTATTGCTTGCCAGGGATATAGCAAAGCAGATCGAGGCTGAGCTAGAATATCCGGGTCAGATCAAGGTCAATATAATCAGAGAGTCGAGAGTTATGGAATATGCCAAATAGGCTTTAACATCATAAACGATTTGTTTATATACATTGATGAGGACAATATGAGAGGCAGAAAATCAAATAAGGTTCTCTGCCTCTTTTTACGTTTAAAAATAAGTATCGGAGGGTGATCGATTTGGGACTTTATGACCTGCGTCAGGTCTTTGACAGAGAGATTCAGATTCTTTCCGGAGATGGATCCGGCTTTTATTATGCCATTGACCGTAAGAGTGAGAAAGGAAACAGCTGTGACCTTTGCCATTATGATCTGGTCTCGGGCAGGCAGCATCTTCTTGTCAGCCTTGATGGCGTCAGGGTCAATGAGAGCTTTGACAGCTTCCCGCTGCAGGCGGACGCCTTTTTTGCAGTCTCCGTGGGGGATGATTATAAGGTGTCCCTGACAGTGATCGATAAAAAAAGCTGGCAGGTAAAGGATCGGCTGAGTCTTTCTCCCAGGGGTGAGATCCTGAATATCTTCCCGATAGATGGGTCACACATGCTGCTGGTAGATGAGGTGCCGGTCACAAAGGCCGTCCTGCAGGAGGCCGGTGATCTGTCTTACAGGGGCCGTTACTTAAGGATGACCGACCTGCTGGATGTCAGGACCGGGGAAAAGGTCAATCTGACAAAGCTTTTCGGCGGCAGGGCAGTAACGGATCTGCGTCTGATGGGTGATTTGCTGATCTTTACCCTGGCGGATCAGGAGGAGAGCTCTGCCGGTCTGTATCAGATGCCTGATGGCGCATTGAATGAATATCTGACAGGAGAGTCTCTGGCTTCCTGTCAACTGGCTGAGGGCAGCCGCATCAGCCTTTACGGTGATGCAGGGCGGACGGTATCGGCGCTTGTTTATGACAGAGAGATGATGCCGGACAGACTGCTGACCTGTCAGGCAGGTGAAATGACCGAAAAAGACCTTCGTCAGCTGCCGGATATGAAGAAGCTGTCGGATGTGATCTGGTCACCCTTTTCTGATAAGCTCTGGGCCCTTTTGGCCTCTGATCAGGGGATGCGGGTCAGCTGCCTGAATGATCAGGCACAGGACTGGTTCTATGATCCGGAAGAAGGCGAGTTCTTAGGGGCTGCCGGGGGCGGAATGTATGCCCTGACCCTTTATGAACCTGAAGTGACAGGTCAGGAGCCGGTCTTCAGGGAGAAGGTTCTGATCAGTGGCGCGGGGGCCGGCCCGGCAGTGCCTTTAAAGGGCACTGCCTTCAGTGTCGGCGAACATATCATCTTATTAAACAGTTATCTGTTTCTGTAATCAGAAATCAATGATATAATTAAAACAACATCATGTACGAATATGTTAAAAAGGAGAGATTAAAATGAGTGAAGCATGTGACAGCAACTGCAGCAGCTGCGGCGTAGAGGGATGTTCCTCCAGAAAGGACCCGATCGGCAAGGAGCCGGCCAACAAGTTCAGCCGCATCGGTCATGTATTTGGTATCATCAGCGGCAAAGGCGGTGTCGGCAAGTCTCTTGTCACCTCCGAGCTGGCTGTTAAACTGCATAGAAAAGGCTATAAGGTGGGTATTCTCGACGCGGATATCACCGGTCCTTCTATCCCCAAGGTTTTTGGTGTCCATGAGCAGGCCATCGGTAATGACGACGGTGTTTTCCCGGCAGTGACCAGGGAAGGCATCAAGCTGATCAGTGTCAACCTGCTGCTGGACAGCGAGGAGAGCCCGGTCATCTGGAGAGGTCCGGTCATTGCCGGCGTCGTCAAGCAGTTCTGGAATGAAGTCATCTGGGGCGACCTGGACTATCTGTTGGTGGATATGCCGCCCGGTACAGGCGATGTACCTCTGACAGTTTTCCAGTCCCTGCCCATTGACGGCGTGATCATTGTCACATCTCCCCAGGACCTGGTGGAAATGATCGTCAAGAAAGCCTACAACATGGCCAAAATGATGAATATCCCGGTGGTGGGTCTGGTTCAGAACATGAGTTACGCAGTCTGTCCCGACTGTGGTAAGAAGATCTATATCTTCGGTGAGGGCAAGGGTGATGTCCAGGCCAAAGCCCTTGGTATTCCTTCCTACGCCAGCCTGCCTATCGATCCGCAGATCGCGGCGCTTTGTGATGCCGGTGATATCGAGAAATTTGAGCATAATTACCTGGATCAGATGGTGGATGAACTTTCCGCTCTTTGATCTTTCTTAAAAAGATAGAGGCGACCTGATGTTTACTATTCAAGAATACGCAATGCCGGAGACCCTTCAGGAGGCTTATGATATCCTGAAGGCCCAAAGATCGAATGTCATTCTCGGCGGCTGTGCCTGGCTTAGGCTGGGCAGCCGCCGGATCCGGACGGCTGTGGACCTTTCAAAGTGCGGTCTGGATTTCATTCGGGAAAACGGCGAATTTATTGAGATTGGCGCCATGACATCTTACCATAGCGTGGCCGCCTCTGACCTTTTAAAATCCGTCTTTGACGGTGTGATCGCTTCCTGCGTCACCTCGATCATCGGGGTTCAGTTCAGGAATACGGTCACCGTGGGCGGTTCAGTCTACGGCCGTTTCGGTTTCTCAGACTTTCTGACGCCGCTTCTGGCTCTGGATACCCGTATCGTCCTCTTTAATCGCGGTGAAGTGCCGCTGAAGGATTTCATGACGATGCCCTATGAAAAGGATATTGTGGTCATGGTCCGGATCAGGAAGGACGGACGTCACCTGTCCTATCAGAACATGAGGAATTCCAGGGGAGACTTCCCCATTCTTAATCTGGCTGTCTCCTACGGTGAGGCCCAAGGCTTTACAGTGACTGTCGGTGCCCGGGGGCCCAAGGCTGTGAGGGCTGAAAAGACTTCAGCTTATCTTACCGGGCACTGCAGGCAGAAGGATGAAGCCCTGCTTCAGGGGGCCTGTGATCTTCTGGTCTCAGAAGTATCTTTCACGGATAACATGCGGGCTTCGGCAGACTACCGGCGTCTGATCAGTCAGGTCTTTCTGAAGAGAGCTGTGAGGGAGGTGACAGGATGGTGATCACGTTGATGCTGAACGGTGAAAAAAGGCAGCTTGACTGCCGGCCGGATACCATGCTTCTTGAAGCCCTCAGGGATGCCGGCTGCAAGAGTGTCAAGTGCGGCTGTGACACCACCAACTGCGGTCTCTGTACGGTATGGCTGGACGGCCATCCAGTCCTGTCATGCTCTGTCCCTGCCATGCGTGCAGCCGGCAGATCTGTGACAACCCTTGAGGGGGTCCAGGCGGAGGCTGAGGTTTTCGGCCGCTGTCTGATCGCTGAAGGCGGAGAGCAGTGCGGTTTCTGCAGTCCCGGATTTATCATGAATGTCCTGGCCATGAAGCAGGAACTTAAAAATCCTTCCGAGGAAGAGATCGCACGGTACCTTGAAGGCAATCTGTGCAGATGCACCGGTTATATGAGTCAGATGAGGGCTGTCAGGCGGTACCTGGAGGTGGAAGCATGAGATATATCAGTAAACCGGTTGTCAAAGTAGACGGCCTGTCTCTTGTGCTCGGACGTCCTCTCTATACCAACGATCTGGCGCCGGATCATTGTCTGGTGGTCAAAGCCCTGCGCAGTCCCTATCCCTATGCCCGGATCCGGAGCATAGATACCTCCCGGGCCGAAAAGCTGCCCGGTGTCGCCTGTGTCCTGACCTATAAGGATGTGCCGAAGGTCCGTTTCACCAATGCCGGCCAGACCTATCCGGAGTGTTCCGCCTATGACCGGCTGATCCTGGATGAATATGTCCGTTATGTGGGAGATGAGGCTGCCCTTGTGGCGGCTGTGGATGAGGTCACGGCTGTTAAAGCACTGAAACTGATCAAGGTGGATTACGAAGTCCTGACACCGGTCCTTGATTATCATACAGCCGCTGACAATCCGGTCATCGTCCATGATTATGATGATTATTTCAACCATTATCCCAGCTTCAACGCCGACAATAAGCGAAATATCGTTGTCGACGGTATAGACGAAGGCGGGGATGTGGAGAAGGCTTTCGCGGAGAGTGCCCTGATCGAATGCGGCACCTACGAGACTCAGGCCCAGCAGCAGGCCATGATGGAAGGCTTCAGATCCTATACCTATCTGGATCAGAATGACCGTCTGGTGGTTGTGACATCTACCCAGGTGCCTTTCCACACCCGGCGTTCTCTGGCCAGAGCTCTGCAGATTCCTCAGTCCCGCATCCGTGTCGTCAAACCCAGGATCGGCGGCGGCTTCGGAGCCAAGCAGACCATCGTTTCCGAGTACTATCCGGCCATAGTGACCTTAAAGACGGGTAAGCCCGCCAAAATGATCTATGACCGCCATGAGACCTTTACGTCCGGCAACACCCGCCATCAGATGTATCTGAATGTCCGGGTCGGAGCGGAAGAGGACGGTACCATCAATGTGATCGAAGTGGATACCCTGTCTAATCAGGGGGCCTATGGTGAACATGGGACCACGACGATCGGTCTGGTGGGGCATAAATCCATTCCCTTATATAATCAGGCGAAGGCCTTCCGTTTCCGTTTCCGAGGCGTGTATACCAATATGGAACCGGCGGCGGCCTTCAGGGGCTACGGTGCCACGCAGGGCATCTTTGCCCTGGAATCCACCATCAACAGTCTGGCCCATCGTCTGGGTATGGATCCCGTCGCCCTGCGTGAGAAAAACATGCTGCGTGAAGGGGAGATCATGAAGGCCTACTATAATGAGCCTTTGAACAGTTCTGCGCTGGACCGCTGTATCAGCCGCGGCCGGGAGATGATCGGCTGGGATGAAAAGTACCCCTGCCGGAAGATCTCTGAGACAAGGGTCCGCAGTGTGGGTATGGCCATTGCCATGCAGGGTTCAGGTATCGCCGGCGTGGATACAGCCGGCGCGGTGATCAAGTTAAATGATGACGGTGCCTATACGCTTCAGATCGGTGCGACGGATATGGGGACCGGCTGTGATACTACCATGACGCAGATTGCCGCCGAAACCCTTCAGGCGGACATGGACCGCTTTATCATTGCCCAGGTGGATACGGATGTATCTCCCTTTGACCCGGGATCCTACGCCTCCTCCACCGCCTATGTCACCGGCATGGCCGTCTATAAGGCTGCCTGTGATCTTAAGAGCAAGCTGATCAGGGCCGGTGCCGGTATGCTTCATCCTGAGCGCTTTACAAGCCCCGATACGCCCTTTGAAGAGGAAGACTATCTGTTTGACGGCAATGAGGTTACAGAGGCTGAAACAGGTCTTCACGTGTCTGTCAGGGACATTGCTGTCCATTGCGCCGGCACCAATGATGGTGATTACCTGATCGGAAAGGGCTTTAATTCCAGTCCCATTTCACCGCCGCCTCTGATGGCAGGTTTTGCCGAGATTGAAATGGATCTTGAAACCGGCAGATATGATGTAGTGGATTTTGTGGGCGTCGTGGACTGCGGCACCATCCTGAACAGTAATCTGGTCCGGGTGCAGACGGAGGGCGGTATTGCCCAGGGTATCGGCCTGGCCATGTATGAGGATGTTGTTTATAACAGCCGCGGCCGGATGATGACCAGTTCCTTTATGCAGTACAAGATCCCGAACAGATGTGATATCAAAAAGATCCGTGTGGCCTTTGAAAGCTCCTATGAACCTACCGGGCCTTACGGTGCCAAATCCATTGGTGAGATCGTGGTCAACACGCCGGCTCCGGCGATCGCGGACGCCATCTACAATGCCTGCGGCGTGCGGCTGACAACACTTCCCATGACGCCTGAAAAGGTGCTGATGGGCATCATGAAAAATAAAGAAAATGAAAACTGATCGGAATATCCGGGACCTGATAGAAGAGGAGATCATTAAGGACAGCAGAGTCTTTGCCATCTGCGGAAGCGGCGGCAAAACATCACTATTAAGGCTTTGCTGCCGGTCCTTCTCCGGAAGCTATCAGACCGCGGCGGCGGCTTCCACAGCCATCGGCTTTCCGGATGGCAGCTTTTCCCCATCCGGCAGATCCCCTCTGGTCATAACGCCGGAAGGCGCCTTTAAGCTGGAGGAAGGGACGGTCCGGAGCCTGCCGGAGGTATCCTTGGAAGATCGAAGGGGAGAGCCCTGTTTTTACGGAGACATGATCACCGAAGTGCCGAAGCTTCACGGCCTGGATCAGGAAATGTTTGCCATGGCTCTGTCACAGAATCAGCTCCTTTTTATAGAGGCTGACGGCAGTGCCAGGAGACCACTGAAGGGCTGGAGAGATAATGAACCGGTCGTGCCTGAAGGAACGGATGTGACGATCGGGATCCTGCCGGTACATCTTCTGGGAAAGGTCCTGAAGGCGGAGGATATCCACAGGCCGGAATTTTTCAGACGGCTGACCGGAAAAGGCGCCGGAGATCTGCTGACCCTGGAAGATCTGAGAAAACTCGCCGGTGAGCCTCAGGGACTATTTAAATGTGCCAGGGGCAGGCGGCTCCTGCTTTTAAACAGGATCAGTGAGCTGCCTGAAGGCGTCAGCCGGGAATGTTTAACGGATGCCCTGAAAGAGACAGCCGACCTGATCGTCACAGCAGACCTGGCGCATGAAATCTGCTAAAAAAAGAAGGGGCTGTGAAAAAAGCATAGCCTGAAAAAGCAAAGAAGGATCAAGGGTTATCAAAACCCAAGATCCTTCTTTTTTCTTTAAAGATCCGCTTCGGTAAACTGGATAATGCCTTTGGCCAGCTTTGATACCCGGGCCAGCGATCGGACTTCATATCCCTGATCCTCAAGACGCTTTCTTCCTCGCTGAAAGACCTTTTCGATGAGAATGCCGATGCCGACGATCTCAGCACCGCCTTTTTTAACCAGAGTGGAAGCACCGGTGGCCGCCTCACCGTTGGCGAGGAAATCATCAATGATGAGGATCCTGTCCTCCGGACATATATACTGACTGTTCAGGGTCAGCTCATAACTGGTACCCTTGGTGAAGGAGGTGATATTGGTCTGGTAGACATTCCCTGATAATATTTTGGATGTCTGCTTTTTTAAGATGACCATGGGAACGCCCAGAGCCGCCGCGGTATAGACAGCCGGCGCGATGCCGGAGCTCTCGATGGTGAAGACTTTGGTCACACCCTTATACTTATAATAAGCCGCAAAGGTTTTTCCGATTTCCTGCATGAGTACAGGGTCGACCAGGTGATTGATAAAACTGTCCACTTTCAGAACGGTCTCACTAAGCGCTTTGCCTTCGGCACTGATCTTATCTTCCAATAATTTCATATGACAACACCTCTCACCTGTATTTTTAGAAAATTATACCACAGGATGACCTTCTTGTACAGATATGTGCCGGGAAGCAGAGCACTCATTTTTTTCGTTCAGCAAAATTTTATCTCTTAAAAACATAGAAAACACACAATTGGGTGATATAATGTAAGAAAAAAAGATGAGGTCGCATATGAACAATCTTAAAATACTGGTTGTGGACGATGAAAGCCGCATGCGGAAGCTGGTGCGGGATTTCCTCTCCAAAAAAGGTTATATCGTCATTGAAGCCGGAGACGGCGTGGCAGCTGTGGATACCTTCTTCGCGGAAAAGGATATCGCCCTGATCATTCTGGACGTGATGATGCCCAAAATGGACGGCTGGCAGGTCTGCCGGGAGATTCGTCAGTATTCCAAGGTTCCTATCATCATGCTCACCGCCAAGAGCGAGGAGTCGGATGAACTCCTGGGCTTTGATCTGGGCGTTGATGAATATATTTCCAAGCCCTTCAGCCCCAAAATCCTGGTTGCCAGAGTAGAAGCCATCTTAAGGCGGAGCCATGCCCTGGAGGATGAGGAGAGTATCGAGGCCGGCGGCATCGTCCTGAATAAGGCCGCTCACGAGGTCCTGATCGACGGACAGCCCGTGGAGCTGAGCTTCAAGGAATTTGAGCTCCTGACCTATTTCATGACCAATCAGGGAGTGGCCCTTTCCAGGGAACGTATCCTGAATAATGTCTGGAATTACGATTATTACGGGGATGCCAGGACCATTGACACCCATGTCAAAAAGCTGCGCAGTAAACTGAAGGAGAAGGGTGATTATATCATCACAATCTGGGGTATGGGCTACAAGTTTGATATTAACGGAAAATAATACCGGGTAGTAAGATGCGCTTTAACAAATCATTAAAATTCAAGCTGATCTTCGCATCCTGTATGTTCATCCTCATGATCGTCGCAGGCTGCCTTCTGCTGACCAATCTGTTTTTGAGCAGATACTATTATTACAGCAAAACCCAGGCCCTGACTGAGGCCTTCGACACCATCAATTCGGCCTACACGGCGGAAATGCAGGACCTGTCTGATGACGATGATGATGACGACGACTTTGACCTGGATGACCTTAAGATGAATCAGGACATATCGGATTCTCTGGAGCTGAAACTGGATCAGATCAGTCTGAATAATAATTTCTCTATCATTATTTACCGGGATTTTGACGATAATATCGTCGATTATTATAATATCAATCCGGATACAAAGCTGATGCTTTACTCTTCGCTGGGCATGAATCCTGACGGACGGGTAGAAAGTAGTAATATCTACAGTGATTATATGAACTCCGGCAGGGAATATACAGCCATGGAATCCTCTGACCGGTACACCATCAAAAGGCTGAATGTCAAAAGGCTGGGTGCTGCCTATATCTATCTGGACGGCAGAATGGACAACAATGATTCCATCCTGATCCGTGTATCTGTCGCGGGCATCCAGGAAAGCGTCCGCTGGTCCACCCGGTTTTTCCTCTATGTCTCATTGCTGATCGCTCTGATCAGTATTGTGATCATGTCTCTTTATTCCGACCACTTCATCAAGCCTATCCGGGAGCTGACCCATATGGCCCGGCGTATGTCGGATCTGGATTTTACAGCCAAATATGAGGTGACCACTGAAGATGAGCTGGGTGATCTGGGCCGGAGTATCAACAGTCTTTCGGAAAAGCTGGAAACGAGCCTTGCGGAGCTGAAAGCGGCCAACACGGAGCTGCGTAAGGATCTGGAACATCGTGAGGAAATAGATGAAATGCGTAAGGAATTCCTTTCCAATGTTTCTCACGAACTGAAAACGCCCATCGCCCTGATCCAGGGCTATGCCGAGGGCCTTCTGGACAATATTAATGACGATGAGGAAAGCCGGCAGTTTTACTGTGAAGTCATTGTGGATGAGGCCAGGAAGATGAATGGCATGGTCAAACAGATCATGGCCCTTAATCAGCTGGAATTCGGCTACAGTCACGTCAATATGGAATATTTTGACGTGGTAGATCTGATCAGAGGGGTCCTGGCAAAGTCTGTGATCCTGCAGAAACAGAAGGATGCTCATATTATCTTTGATCAGGATGAACCCCTTTATGTCTGGAGTGACGCTTTCATGACAGAAGAGGTCTTCACCAATTATTTCACCAATGCCCTGAACCATCTGGACGGCGAACGGCGGATCGAGATCTCGCTTCTCAGGGATGCGGACAGTGTATGCATCAGCGTCTTCAATACCGGCGAGCCCATTCCGGAAGCTGACCTTGTCCATGTCTGGGATAAGTTCTACAAGGTTGACAAGGCCAGAACCAGGGAATACGGCGGCAGCGGCGTAGGTCTTTCTATCGTCAAGGCGACCATGGAGCTGCTTGGCCAGGATTACGGGGTGGAAAACCTGAATGACGGCGTCCGTTTCTGGTTCTATCTGGACTGCAGCCAGACACATCGTGAAGAAAAGCAGGGCTGATTTCCTGCTTCTCTATAAATCTTTTTCATATTAAAGGAGGATGAATATGGATCTATTAAGCCTACTGATGGGTTCGATGACATCGGGGAATTCTGTCAACTCTCTGTCCCAGAAGACAGGGATCTCATCAAAGCAGATCAAAATGCTGCTGGCGCTGGCACTGCCGCTTCTGATCAAGTACATGACCGGCAATGCCTCATCTCAGAATGGCGCCCAGTCACTGCTTGGGGCCCTGACACAGCACAACAGCAGGAAATCTGTGGAAGAGCAGATCGCGGAAGCAGATGAAGAGGACGGCAAAAAGATCCTGGGACATATCCTGGGCGACAGCTCTTCAGGCGTCACCTCTGATCTGGCCAGCCAGACCGGTCTTTCAAATGATCAGGTCATGCAGATCCTCGGCAATGTGGCACCGTCTCTTCTGAGTGGTGTTTCCGCAGCCGCTGAGAGCGGTGCCCAGGCTCAGACAGCCGGCGGTGCTTTTGACCTGTCTGATCTGGCCGGTATGTTCGGCGGTGCTCAGAACCAGGGATCTTCAGTGCTCGGTCTTCTGGGTTCTCTTCTCGGCGGTTCAGCACCAAAGGAAGAGGAGAAGGATGACAATCTGAACGGTAATGCGCTGCTGAGCCTGCTGATGAATATGAAATAATCGCACCGGACACATGAAACAGGGGCGGCTCGATATTGATCGGGCCGCCCCCTTTTTAACCCTAATAGCTGCAGTAGGGTTTCTGTTTCCGGTGACACAAAAAAAGCCCTGCAGCTTCCTCCTTTACGGAAGAGCCGCAGGGCTTTTTTCCCTTAAAACCGCCTTTATCAGTCAAAAAGAGCGATCTCGCCGGATACCTCACCGTTGATGATATAATAAACGGCGTTATCTTCAGGCTTAGCGTAAATGCTGATCTCTTTGATGTCTTTGATCTTATTGCCCTCAGCAACCCAAAGCTCCTTGATCTTGGTTACGATATCTTTTTCTTCAGCCTGCTTGCCATAAGCCTCAACATAAAATGCTGTTTTCATTCTCATTTCCCTCCTCACATATCTTATGATTTTGGCTTTTAAAGTCAGTTTAATATAATTTTTCGAAAATTGCAAATACATTTGTCAGACCCATCTTTTTTACATCATTTAGCGACATAAATTCGACAAAAGCAGACTTGTGAAGAGGGAGAAATCCATAAAATTGAAGAGAATATCATGTATCATTGACAGAACATTAAAGAATTTTGCCGAAAATCCGGGTTGATTCCGGTTTTTTTTGTTGTATT
The DNA here is from genome assembly GCA_902787905.1 of uncultured Lachnospiraceae bacterium. Classification (GTDB taxonomy): domain Bacteria; phylum Bacillota; class Clostridia; order Lachnospirales; family Lachnospiraceae; genus UBA2912. The sequence goes on along the minus strand of CADAIF010000033.1, from coordinate 398 downwards.
CATAGAAAATCGGACGTTAAAGCAGCCCAAATACAAGGCATCTGAAATGAAAAGCTGAAGACCATTGACCACACATTAACACTTTGATAAGATGGAAGATGCGGATTTTTTTCGGAGGAGGATCTAATGGAATTATTTGTTATTATCCTTGAGATCATAGGAACGATTGCCTTTGCCGTGTCCGGTGCCATGATCGGTCTCAAAAAGCAGATGGACCTGTTCGGCATCTGCGTTATGGGGCTGGTCACGGCCTGCGGCGGCGGCGTGCTGCGAGACCTTTTTATCGGTCAGCTGCCGCCGGTAATGTTTCTGGATCCCGTTTACGCAGTCACGGCCCTGCTTGTCTCTCTGATCATCTTTCTTCCCTCTGTCCGGCGTCTTCTGGCGCGTTATGCCCA
>CADAIF010000032.1 GCA_902787905.1 uncultured Lachnospiraceae bacterium | reverse complement strand
CGTTAGGAGCAGGCTTTTCGCTCGTTCTTCGGCGAGGCTGTCATACAGCATGACATACGGTACTCCGAAGCCTGCGGCTTCTTCTGCAATTGACTCAGATGCTGCCTTAGCCAATTCATAGACAAGTCTTCCAGCGAGGAGGTCGATATCTATTCTTCCAGAAGTGAACGGTAGTTTGAAGTGGTGCAACTCCCTCACGCACAACATCAGGTAATTCAGCCTGTCCAGGAAGTCCATCCAAAGAGAGCTAGTTGCTAAGTAGTACACCTCCAACCAATCCAGATTCCCAATCATGCGATGTAGCTCAGGGTCAACCTTTGAGATAACCGGAATGAAGCTCAATGATGTAAACCTATTCTGTATGAATGACACTGGAGAAGCGCGGACAGAAGAGGCGTTTGCATAGATGAAAGCCCTATCAAGCACGTTTCGTACGTAGAGCTCATCTCTATCCAGCAACGGCCTGTAGCTGTGGATGTCATTAATCACTGCAACACGCTGGAAGAGTGCCCCCTTATCTGTTGCTCGGCTTGCGAGGACCGTTTTCGGTGGAATAGGTCGGCTCTCCCTCACGCTGCAATCAGCTTCTCGATATCCGCAGGCACTTCACCACCGGCCAGCACCTTGCGCAGCATCTCCGGTGTCGTCACATTCACATAAAGATAGAAGGGCGACATATGATCTGCCATGGGATTGAAGAACAGAGGCGCCACCACACGACGGGCAAATTCCAGGCCCTTCTCCTCAGGATCACTGCCTCTGAAATATCTGGGATCAATACCGAAGTGGCTGGCGTAGCCGCCGTTAAACTTCTCAAAGGGCAGCTTCATGGTGGACAGGGTACGAAGACCCAGGCCGCCCATGGCATCTCCCGCCATGGGATCCACGCCGTAATTAAGCATATCCCGGCTCTTTCTGCCATCCGGAAGAGCGCCGACCCAGTAGCCGTAGGTCAGATGAGTCGAGGGCGTCGAAAAGTCGACCCTGAAGGGGTTGCCCAGATAATTGCGCAGCGAAGATACCATCTGCGAGACCCGTGCCGCCAGAGCCACCGCTTCATCGTCCGGCTCCGCTTCATGATTGCCGTACTTGGGGTAAGAAAGAAGCCGCTCTCTCAGGTCCTCATAGCCCACAAAATCCGCCTTCAGAGCGGCAGACAGCCTGTCCGCATCCTCAGGATGCTCTGAGAGCAGATGATCCACAGCCACAAAGGCATCCGCCACCACCGACAGACCGTGGATGAGGCAGCCGCTGCCATTGTAGCGCGTCCCCTGATGGGATGTATCTCTCATATCATAGCCGGAGTCAAGACCGCCCATCATGGTGGACAGGAAGGGCACCGGCAGATGGGATACCGCCGCAGAGCAGGCATTGGCCGCCTTCTCCATCTCCTTCAGATATCCCTCCAGGTTGATATAGAATCGTTCACGCAGATGCTCCAGATTTTCCCTGAAAGGCACCCGTGGCACAAAGCTGCCGATCTCCTCTCCGGTGATCAGGGACCTGCCGTCATTTAAGGTCAGTTCAAGGATCTTTCCCAGATTCAGCCAGCTGTTTGTTGTATTGCCGTTATCCTTGCCCATGATCAGGGGCTCCTGGCAGCCGGCCACCGCGTAATCCGGCAGATCTGCCTTCTCCACACCATTCTTTTCCAGAATCTCAAAAAGACTGTCGTCATTAAAGAGGGAAGGTGTCAGACAGCCGGGCGTGAAGAAGAAACGGCCCAGCTCGGCGTACAGCCGCTCCGGCGTGTTTTTATGCAGCTTCACGGACAGGATGGGCTGAGGCAGATTCATGTCATAATAGGCATCCAGCAGGGCAAAGCTGGTCTCGTTGGTCAGATCTGCGCCATCAAGATCCCGTCCGCCCACGATCAGGTTCTGAGAGATGGCCCAGCTGCGGTCCGCCACATTGTAAAAGACCAGCAGATGCTTAAGAAGGGCTGCCGTCTCATCCCTGCTCAGGCCGTCGCGGGCTCTGTAAGGCTCAAAGATCCGGTCCGCGTTGCCCACAGAAAAGGCAAAGGGATTGGGTGCCTGCTCCAGGCACATGACCTGCCACATGAGGATAAAGCTCTGGATCGCCTCATACAGGCTCTCGGCTCCCTCGGCCGGCACCTTGCGAAGGGTACGGGCCAGAAGCTCCAGCTGCGCTTTCCGCTCCCCGGCTGCGGATGCCGCCTGACTTTCAGCCAGATCTGCATAGCGTCCGGCAAGGATCAGAACGCCCTCCAGGGCTTTCCTCATGGCCCTGAAGCCTGAAGCGCGGATTTCATCCTTCTCAGAGGCGATCTTCTCATCCAGAGAGGCCATGGTCTTTCTGACACCGAAACGCAGGGTGGGACGCACATCAGGAATGACATGGCCGGTCACCTGCTCGACAAAGAAGACTGCCTCGTCTGTAAAACGGGCGCTGTCACTGTAAGCCTTTGTCAGTGTCTTTATATAATCGGACTGTCTGTCATGTTCTCTGACCAGGTCCAGCCGTGCCTTAGTGATCTCCTCATTGGGCTCGATGTCGTCAAAGACGGCCGTCGGATCACAGTAGCCGGCAAAGGACTCCACCTTAAAGCTCGGGTTGATCAGGGCATAAGAACGGGCGAAGGCATCCCTCTGGGTACCTGCAAAAACAGCATTTTCACTGATGGACAGGGGGAGCTCTTCAAGGGCCCGGCACAGAAGCAGCGCCGCTTTTTCCATGGGCGGCAAAGATGCAGCCTCAGCTTCGTGGCGCATATAGCTCTCCTTGGTCAGGAACCAGCCGTCCAGCCGGTTAATGGCCCGCTCTTCCTTAAAAAGGGCCTTGGCCATAGCAGTAATGGTTTCCGGTGTACTCACATAAGTTTTCATCCTGTCATTCCTCCTCAGGTCCTGATCACATGAAGGCCTGCCTCTTTACAGGCCCTCTCAAAAAACGCCGCCCTTTCCGGGCTGACAAAAGCATCTTTCATGGTATAGGCCAGACCCTGTTTTTCCCATTTCTCACGACCGTATTCATGATAACGCAGAAACTCCACGGTCAGGCCAGGCCGGTTGATCTCTTTGAAAAAGGCAATAAAGCCGGCCAGCGCCGCGTCATCATCATTGACCCCATGGATCAGAGGCACCCGCAGCTGCAAAGGCAGATCTGAAGCGGCTGCGGCCCGCAGATTGCGTATCACCGGCAGGTTATCCGTCCCTGTCCACTGCCGGTGGAGCTCCGGGTCGGGATGCTTGAAATCCGCGATCAGGGTATTCAGATATGGAAAGAGCTCCGGCAGCCGGGGATGGCTGGCATTGGTCTCGATACAGGTGTCCACGCCAGCTTCCCTCAGAAGGATCAGCAGGGCCTTTAAGGGGTCAAACTGTAAAGTGCACTCTCCGCCGGTCAGGGTGACGCCGCCGCCCTCAAAATACATGGGCCCGGCTGAGATCATGGCCGATGCCAGCGCCTTGACGTCTTCCGTACGCCCCTTGGAATCCGGAGCCATTCCCTCCGGATTGGAACACCAGGGACACCTCAGATTGCAGCCATTCAGGTGATAAACCAGGCGGTTGCCCGGCCCGTCCTGAGAATAATTAAAACCCTTCTGAAAATAGGTCAGAACCATTTCCGACGCGTCTGCCATAGCTGTTCACCTCACCTGATTTATGATGCATTTTACATCTGTTATTTTATCAATGGTATCGTACCATACAAACGAGGGCGGAACAACCGAAAATTCAGCCCCCGCCAGCCGGGGTAAGAAAAAAACCGGACCCGGCAGAAAACCGGATCCGGCTGGATGTCAGTGAAGAATGCCAAGGGCATTCAGGAAAAGAATGATCAGCAGCACAGGCGCGATGAACCTGATCATGACGATATAAAGACGACGACGTCCGAAACGGCTGCCGTTCTTGGTCACCTCATCAATGATGGTCTTCGGCCCCGCAGCCCAGCCGATCAGCAGGCAGGTGCCGATGGCGACAATGGGCATCAGGATGTTATTGCTGATGTAATCCAGAACATCAAGGATCTGGGCGGTGGCTCCATTGGGCAGGGTCAGCTCAAAATAAAGCTTATTATAGCCTAAGCAGACCAGGACGCCCACCACCAGGGTGTAGATCAGAATGATCACCGTGGCCTTATCCCGCTGCAAATGAAACTGATCCATAAAGCTGGATACGATGGCTTCCATGATGGAGATGGAACTGGTCACGGCCGCGAACAGGACCATGGCGAAGAACAGGCAGCCCACCACAGAGCCGATACCACCCATGGCCGAGAAGACCTTGGGCAGAGCCACAAACATCAGACTGGGACCTGAAGCCTTCATACCCTCTGTTCCCATAAAGGAATAGACGGCCGGGATGATCATGACGCCGGCCAGGAAGGCGATCAGGGTATCAAAGATCTCGATCATATTGATCGACCGCATCAGGTTATCGTCATCCCGCACGTAAGAACCGTAGGCGATCAGGATACCCATGGCCACACTGAGGCTGTAAAACATCTGTCCCATGGCGTCCACCATGACGCCGAAAAAGCTGCCGATGGTCTGACCGGTCAGGTCCGGGATCACAAAAATACGCAGACCCTGCAGCCCCGTTCTCACCGTGCCGTCAGCATCCGTATGGGTCAGGGTCAGGGAAAAGATGGCAATGGCCAGAACCAGGATAGCCAGCACAGGCATCAGAATCCTGGAAACACTTTCAATGCCCTTATTGACACCCCTGAAAATGGCCGCAGCTGTCATAAGCAGGAAGATGACAAAGAAGACGATGGGCCAGGTGGTGCCGGTAATAAAACCTGTAAAATAGGTATCCTCCGCCGCGGCTGCGGCGTCCCCGGTCAGAAAGGCCGCAAAATATTTGAGGACCCAGCCCCCGATGGAACAGTAATAGGGCAGGATCATCATGGGAACGATGCAGCTGAAAATGCCCAGAAAGCCCCAGCCCTTCCTGATATGGGTATAGGCTGTCAGGGGGCTCTGCTTGGTTTTACGGCCGATGGCGATTTCCGTCGTCAGAAGGGTAAAGCCGAAGGTCACGGCCAGGATCACATAGAGGACCAGAAAGAGTCCGCCGCCGTCCTTGGCGGCCAGATAGGGGAAGCGCCAGATGTTGCCCAGGCCTACGGCGCTGCCCGCCGCTGCCAGGATAAACCCGACGGATCCGGAAAAACGATTTCGATGGTGCTGTGTCATTTTAACAATACTCCTATAACTGATCGTGCATTTTTTTAAACGCACGTCTTATTCAGTATAGCATGTGTTTTATAAAATGTAAAAGGCGGGATACTCCTTTTTATGCTCTTTTCTCTCGGAAGGCCCGGCAGCGGTCCAGAAAATGTGTGACCATGGCCGGTTCTGCGGGGAAATACAGGTGCGGAAAGCCTGCCGCCGTCTCCTTTTTCACCTGCATGCACCGCCAGGTCCGGCCGCCGGCCGGCTTTTTGGCCGAGGCGGCAAAGGTCTCTCCGGCAACGTCCCAGTAGTGAAATTCATGCACCGGCAGGGAAAGGCCGGCCTTTCCGAGCACAGAATCCTCTTCCATGGTCACATGGGCATAGCCGAAATGGACCAGATGGCCGCAGGGGAAGGCCCGGCCCTCAAAAAAACCTGTCATATCCCAGACCCTTCCGGCCTCATCTTCCATCTGTGACTGCAGATACATATAGGCCCCGCACTCGGCGATACAGGGCATGCCGCCCTCCAGGGCCGCAAGCACATCCTTTTTCATGGACTGATTGGCGGACAGGCCCTCACCGTAAAGCTCCGGATAGCCGCCGCCCATATAAAGACCGTCCAGATCCTCCGGCAGATGCCTGTCATGGATCGGTGAAAAGGGCACCAGAACCGCCCCTGCCTTTTTCAGCAGCTGCAGGTTTTCTTCATAATAAAAGCAGAAGGCCTCATCCTCAGCCAGCCCGATGCGAAGCCCCTGTATGGCCCCCGGCGCCGCCTCAGGATAAAGATCCGCCGCATAAAGGAGCGGCGGCGCAGCCTTTGCCGCAGCCAGAAGAGCCGGCAGATCCACCGTCTCCTTCAGGCGCTCAGCCAGTGATTCCAGGCCTTCCTTCAGGTCCGAAAGCTCCTCAGGCCGCATGAGCCCCAGATGCCGGCTGGGAAAGTCGATGGCCTTTGTCACGGGCACATAGCCCAGGACCGGGATCCCGGTTTCCGCCTCAACAGCCTGCTTCATCCGTTCATAGATCATGGGTGACGCCCGGTTCAGAAGGATCCCGCAGATACCGTGATCCTTCCTGAAGGCGGTAAAACCTCTGACCAGGGCTGCCGCCGACAGACTCATCCCCTTCACATCGACCAGAAGAATGACCGGCGTCTTCGTGACCCTGGCCACATCGTAGCTGCTGGCCCGGTCTGAAAAGCCGCCCAGGCCGTCATAATAGCCCATGACGCCCTCCACCAGGGCCAGATCGGCCTGATGGGACCGGGCGGATGCCGCCATCAGGGCGGGCACGGCCGCATCTCCCACCAGAAAAGTATCCAGATTGCAGGAGGGAATGCCCAGGGCCTGCCGATGAAACATGGGGTCGATATAGTCCGGGCCGCATTTAAAGGCCGCCACAGACCGCATCTTTTTCAGCGCTGTCAAAAGACCGCAGGTAACCATGGTCTTGCCGCTGCCGCTGCCCGGCGCGGCGATCATCAGTCTGTCCAGAGTCATCTCACCGATCATGGACATACCTCCTTTTCCTCTGTCTCCGCTTGCCTAATCCGGTCATTTCCTTTACAATGAAACTAATCAGAAAGTGACCGAGGTATCAGCAATGTATAAGATCTTACTGTTCGGCGGCACCAGTGAAGGCCGCCGGCTGACTGAATATCTTCTGACCCGGCAGGTCTCGCTCCATGTCAGCGTGGCCGGTGCCTACGGCCGGGACCTCCTGCCAAAGGATCCCGGCCTGACCGTCCACACCGGCCGGCTGAGCCGGGAAGAAATGGCGGACCTGATCCGCCTTGAAGCCTTTGATCTGGTGATCGACGCCACCCACCCTTACGCGGCCGAAGCCAGTGACAACACCTGCGCGGCCTGCAGGGAAACCGGGACAAAGTATCTGCGTCTTACCAGACCTGCCGCCGCTTCTCCGGAAAATGAAGACCTTCTGACCGCAGCGGATCCTGCAGAAGCCGTCCGCCTGCTCTCAGAAACTGAAGGCCCCGTCTTCCTGACGACCGGCAGCAAAAACCTGAAGGAATATATGGCCATCCCGGCGTCTTCCGAAAGACTTTTTATCCGGATACTGCCGGACAGGGGCGGTCTTGAAGCCGCTCTGGAGACCGGCCTGGCGCCCTCCCATATCATGTGCATGCAGGGACCCTTTGACAACGATATGAACCGGGCGGCCATCCGCCATTTCAAAAGGCAGTGGGAAAAGGAACAGGGCCATGCGTCTCCCATGTGGATGGTCACCAAACAGAGCGGCTCCGCCGGCGGCTTTGAAGCCAAACTGGAAGCGGCCCTGGCCGAGGACTGCCGTCTCCTGGTGATCGGCCGTCCTGCAGAAAAAGAAGGCCTGACCCTGGAAGAGACCATGGCGCACCTGGCCGCCTTATGTCCGGTCAGGGAAGATATGCCCCGGCAGGTCTGCCTGATCGGCTGCGGTATGTCAAAGGACCAGCTGACACTGGAAGCGGACAGAATCATCAGGGACGCTGACCTGCTCATCGGCGCCTCCCGGATGCTGGAAATGGTAAAGGATCTTGAAAAACCCGTTTTTTGCGCCTATGACAGCGTGAAGATCCGGGACTATATCCGTGACCATACGGTCTACCGCCGCATTGCCGTCCTCTTTTCCGGCGATATCGGTTTTTACAGCGGGGCCGCAAGGCTGCGGGCCCTTCTGAAGGATGAACCCGTGACCGTGACCGCCGTCAGCGGCATCGCCTCCCCGGTCCATTTCCTGGGGCAGATCGGCAGAAGCTGGGAAAACGTGTATCTGGTCAGCCTGCACGGACAAAGGGCCAACATAGCGGCCATCGTCGCCCGACATCCCAGGGTTCTGGCCCTTTTAGGCCGGCCCGAGGATGTGCCTGAGATCAGCCGGAAGCTTCAGGACTGCGCCCTCGGTCATGTCCGCATGTGGATCGGTTCCTGCCTGAAAATGGCGGATGAGCAGATCGTTTCCGGAAGGCCGGAGGATTTTAAAGATACGGCCTTTCCCGCTTTGAGCGTCCTTTATATTGAAAACCCGCAGGCTGAGGGCCGTCCGGTCACCTTTGGCCTGCCCGATGAAGCCTTTATCCGGGGGCAGGTCCCCATGACCAAATCCGAGGTCCGGTCCCTGATCCTGTCCAGACTGGCCCTGCCTGAGGATGCCGTTCTTTATGATATCGGCACCGGCACCGGGTCTGTGGCTGTCGAAGCCGCCCGCCTTCTGCCAAAGGGCCGGGTTTATGCCGTGGACTGTGTCCCGGAAAGCATGGACCTTCTGGCGGCCAACGCCGCCCGTCACCACTGCGACCAGATCATCCCCGTTTTCGGGACCGCGCCTCAGGCACTCAGGGACCTGGAAGCGCCGACCCACGCCTTTATCGGTGGCAGCCGGGGCCATCTGGACGAGATCCTGACTATGCTTATTGATAAAAATTCTCATGTAAGGATCGTCATGACCGCCGTGACCTTAGAAACCGTCTCGGCCCTCCTGGCCGCAGTCAGAAAGCTCCGACTGCCGGATCCGGAGATCATCCAGGTTCAGGTCAGCCGCGCCAGAAAGGCCGGTCCCTCTCACCTGATGACCGCTGCCAATCCCGTCTATATCATCACCCTGCCGGCCGCGGATCAGTCCGCCTTTGAAGGCTTCTCAGAGAGAACGTAGCCCCGGGGCGTCACCATCCGGCCGCCGATCCTTCGGGTCTCGCTGTTGCCGATAAAGACGGTGGTAAACATGTCCACCGCCGTATCCGCCAGCTCGGCCAGGGTCAGAATACGGGAGGTCTCCCCTTCCCTGCCGATCTTTTGTACCAGACCGCACACCCGGTCTTCAGAAGCGTGCTGCATCACGATGCGGCACGCTTTTTTCAGATAGTCCGCCCTTTTTTTACTGGATGGATTGTAAAGGCAGATCACCATGTCCGATGCAGCCGCCGCTGCCAGCCGTTTTTCGATCAGGTCCCAGGGCGTCATCAGGTCACTTAAGCTGATCACGGCAAAATCATGCATGAGGGGTGCCCCCAGCACGGCCGCGCCGCTTAAGGCAGCCGTCACTCCGCTGACCACCTCCACAGCCACATCCGGATAGTCCTCACCCATCTCATAAAGAAGGCCGGCCATTCCGTAGACCCCCGGGTCCCCGGAGCAGACCATGACCACCTTCCGGCCGGAAGATGCGGCCTCAAAAGCCATGCGGCACCGCTTTTCCTCCTGCCGCATGGGCGTGGTCAGCAGTTCTTTTCCTTCTTTAAGATCTCCCAGAAGGTCCGTATAGACCGGGTAACCCACGATCACGTCGCAGTCCCTGATCATCCTTGCCGCTCTTAAGGTCATCTGATCCGGTCTCCCGGGTCCGATACCGATCACATATAAAGTCTTCACGTTTCAACCTCCAGACCCTCTTTTGTAAAATGCGCCATCATGGCGTCGGCGCCGGCCGTTTTGCCCAAAAGACCGCGTTCATTTGAAAAGACCACCGCCTCGATGGGCATCTGCCCGGCCCTCCGGGTCAGGTGATGGGCGATCTTCTCCATGATCAGGGCCATGGCAGGCTCCAGAAATCCGTAAGCATCCAGAGCATCCAGGCCGGCCTCCGTGGTCACGGCCTCCAGGACCTGACGCAGGCATTCATAGGGTGCGCCTGCCCGTACAGCCGCCGCCGTCATGATCTCCATCCGGCCGTCCGCCTGATGGGAATGGGTATTCATAATGCCCGCCGCCAGCTTGATCAGCTTGCCGATATGCCCGGTCAGCAGCACCCCTTCGGCCCCGGATGCCGCCGCCATATCGATGCTGTCGCCGATATAATTACTGATCTTGACCACCTCTGAGGATGGGATGCCGAAGTCCTCCCTAAGAAAGTCCAGCCCGTAATTGCCGGGGGCCATGATCAGATAAGAGGATCCGCAGGCCAGCTTCTGCCGGATCTCGACACCGATGGTCTCGGTCAGGGCCCGCTCACTCATGGGCTCCACAATACCGCTGGTGCCGAGAACGGAAAGACCGCCCTCTATGCCCAGCATCCCATTCAGGGTCTGGGCAGCCTTCTCAAGGCCTCCGGGGATACTGATGATCACCTCCAGGCCCTCCGGGCAGCCCGCCGCCTTAAGGACACTGCTTACAGCCTCCCGGATCATCTGCCTGGGAACGGAATTAATGGCTGCCGCCCCCACCGGCTGATCCAGACCCGGCCGGGTCACCCGGCCGACACCCTCGCCGCCGTCGATCCGGATCTCGCCTGAAGGCAGACATCTGACCTCGGCGCAGACCATCATGCCGTTGGTCACATCCGGGTCGTCTCCGGCATCCTTGATCACCCCGCACAGGGCCTTCCCGCCCCGGCATTCGGACCGGACGATCTCCAAAAGGGCCGTCTCCTTCCCCGGCAGTTCCACCGTGACCTGAGGCAGGTTTTCCCCCATTAAAAGCAGGACTGCAGCCGCCTTGGCGGCAGCTGCAGCACATGTTCCTGTCGTGTAGCCGCAGCGCAGATGCCGCTGCCCCTTCACGATTCTTTTTTCATTGATATAGGTCATCGATCTTTCCTTTTATGCCTGCTCTTTTTCTTCTGTACCGAATAACCGAATTTACCCAGATAAGCACCGAGTCCGTAATACTGGCCATGAGAATAAACCATCGGCGCAGCCTTTGCCAGATCAAAACGGCCGGTCTCATCCATATAAGCCTCATCCGCGTAAACGCCTTTGACATTCGCCATAAACATATCGTGACTGCCCAGCTCCAGCACCTGCGTCACTTCACAGGCGATGCAGACCGGACTCTCGTCGATCATGGGGGCATACTTTAAGATCCCCATGACCGGCGTCAGATTCAGCTGCTCAAACTTGTTGATGTCCCGGCCGGACTTGACGCCGCAGTAATCCGTGGCAAAGGCCAGGGCCTCCGTGGTCAGATTGATGAAAAACTCGCCGGTATCCTTCAGGATCTCATGAGAGAACCTGGACTTTCGGACAGAGATATAAACCATGGCCGGATCCGAGCAGATGGTCCCGGTCCATGCCACTGTCAGGATATTGGCGTGCCCTTCCCTGTCCGCGCAGGACACCAGGACCGCAGGCAGCGGATAAAGCATATTCCCTGCCTTCCAAAGCTGTTTACTCATAAAAGACCTGCCTTATCCTCAGGACAATGCCTTGATCAGCAGCGGAATGATCTGCTTCTTTCTGGAGACGACACCCGGCATCATCAGACCCGCGGCGCCCTCTTTTCCAGTGCCGGAAGCCTCCTGCACCTTCTCCAGCGCGCCATCGCCCACACAGAGCAGGATCGTGGATTCCTCCAGGATATCCGTCATCATAAAGAAGATCATATCCAGACCTGTGGAAACCAGTTCGCTTTCCATAAAGCCTGTCATACGGTCCGCCAGATTCCGCAGGTCATCCCCGTCCATGGAGGTGATCTGACCTACGCCGTAACCGGTACTGCCGGTGGCAAAACGCTTGAAATCCTGATAAAGGATCTCCTTATCCGTTTTTTCACCGAAATTACTGGCGGCTGTAAACATGGCCTTGGCATGTGCTTCACTGTCTACACCGGCGATCTTCGCCAGCGCCTCGCAGGCGATCTTATCCACCGGCGTGCATGTGGGCGACCTGTAAAGCAGGGTGTCGGAGATGATGGCCGAACACATCAGACCGGCGATCTCCTTCGGGATCTCCACCTGCTGCTCCTGAAACATCATGTAAAGAATGGTTCCGGTACAGCCCACCGGCTGATTACGGAAAAGGGCCGGCCTGGAAGTCACAACCTTGCCCAGCTTATGATGGTCAACGATCTCCAGAATATCCGCTTCGATGATGCCGTCCACCGCCTGGCTTTCCTCATTATGATCCACCAGGATCATCTGCTTGCGCTCCATGGACAGCAGGCTCTGACGCGTCAGAATGCCGACATATCTGTCCTCATTATCCAGAACCGGGAAGGCCCTGTGTCTGACTTTACCCATGACACTGCGGATCTCATCGGTATAATCATACTGATGGAAACAGAGCACATTGTCACGGATCATGAAATAGTCGATCGGAATACTCTGATTCATCAGCCTGGCCGCCAGGAAGGTATCATACTGGGTCCGCAGGATGATGCAGCCCTGTTCCCTGGCCATTTCCAGGATATTATCATTGACCTCGCCGTTGACACAGATGATCAGGCAGGAGGCCTGCATCTCGATGGCACAGAGCTGGGACTCGTAACGGTCGCCGGTGATGACCATGTCTCCCGGCTCAATATACTCTTCCATCAGGTCCGGATTAGCCGCGGCGATGATCACCTTGCCGCTGGCCTTCCTGCCTTCAATTTCTCCGGCCAGGACCTCCGCCTCCAGCGTATCCACGATATTACTGTAAGGGGTCTGGGCCGTCGCCAGAATATTACTGTCATGAACATCCATGATGGACTTGGCAATATCACCGATGGTGATCAGCCCGTACAGACGTCCGTCCTCATTCACGGTCACCAGGGTGGACGCCCTGTTGGCAAACAGGGTCTCCCAGGCCCGTTTGACAGATGTGTCCGCCGGCACCCGGATCCCCTCATTCAGGCTGATGTCACTGACCTGGGTACGCACATCCTCCAGAAGCTCCGGCGCCTTAAAACCAAACTGGTCCAGAACATAAGCCGTCTCGGAACTGATCTCGCCTGCCCTGCAGGGAATATATTTCTCCGAACCGGA
>CADAIF010000031.1 GCA_902787905.1 uncultured Lachnospiraceae bacterium | reverse complement strand
CCACGCTGGTGACCAGCAGGGTCTTGGCCTTGCGTCTGTCCAGCTGATTCTGGACACGCATGGCGGTCATACGGGTAGACTCCGCGTAGCGGAAGCTGAGCAGGGGGTTGGTGATCAGCAGGTTGCTGACCTTCCGGCTGCCGCCGGTACCGGCCGCATGCTTCTTGGCGCCCTGCTTGTCTCTGTAAATGGTGCCCAGGTGTCTGGCCGCGATCTTATCGGAAATATCCGACTCCTTTTTGACGGTGTCGTTCATGGCATTCATCAGGCCGAACCAAAGGATACCGATCAGGATGCCGGCGGCGAAGCCCAGGAACATGGTCCGTCTGTCATTGACCGATGCGGAGGGTGCCTCGGGGATGGCCGGCGCCTGCAAAACTTCCAGGTTGATATTTTCCATGACATAGTCCGTGACCTGGCTGTAATTGTCCATGATGGACCGGATGGACCGGTAGGCCAGCATGGGCGTATCCGCCGTCACGGTCAGGGTCATCAGGTTGGTGGACTGAAGGACGCTGGCCCTGGCCACTGCCGGAAACTCCTCAAGGCCCAGGTCGGCCGCCACCGCCTTCTGCAGGGCGTCACTCTCGATGATGGATGAAAAGAGCTTGGCCGTGGACTGGGCGCTGGACAGGCTTCGGGAAATATCATTGCTTCGTTCCTTATTGGTCACCACGAATACGGACTGGGACTGGTAGCGGGCATGATACCTGAAATGGGCGACGCTGTCGCTTAAAAGCGCCAGGGACAGGCCCAGAAGGAGAATGGCCCACCAGTGTCTGAAAATGGCTGTGAGAAAGGGAACGATGTCCAGCTTCTGAATGGACTGCTCATTAAATTCATGCGCCATCTGGCATCCCTCCTTATCTCACAACGACCAGCAGACGGGTGCTGCCAAGCTTGCCGTCTTCATCTTCCAGCCGGTACAGGACCTCATAGGTCCCGGGCTCATTGGTATTCACTTCATTTGAAATGGAAAAATCCGATGATGACAGGGTCAGGACATCGCCGTCCTCATCTTCGTTTCCGTCTTCAGCCTCCAGCTGACTGCCCTTCCGGACATAATGGACATGCTCCAGGGTGGCCTCCGTCACGTAGGTCCAGGGGCTGAAGCTGTCCCCTTCCTTCACATACATCATGTACCTGTCAAGCTGGATTTCCGGGGCCCCGTACATATCCTTGGCGTCATACAGGGTCACCTTCGTGGTCAGCGTCTCGGTGTCGCCGGCACTGTTGGAGACCTTGAACTCGATGGGGAAATCCCCTGTCTTCTCTCCGTAATCGGAAGCGATAGAGGAAATCTGGATCTTGTTGGAAATATCCCCGTCCATCACATCGGAAGCGGTCAGCAGGCTGACCGGATCGTCGCAGTTGTCGATGGACAGATACAGCGGCGCCGTCAGGTTAAAGACCGGAGACCTGTAGTCCGTGTAGGTAATGGTGCGCTCAGCCTCGGTGATCTTGCCCTGGGAGTCCGCCACGCCGATGGTCACCGTGCGGCGGCCCTTGGACAGGAAACGGCTGTAGGACTCCACCAGGAGCTGGTCCGTCAGGTCGCCGTCCTCGGCATCCGTGGCCGTCACGCCTGCGAGCAGCTCTTCATCTGTCACGTTGACGGATACCTCCAGGCTGTCCCGGTCCATAGTGATGACCGGCGCTTCACCTGAGGTTTTCATGCGCTCCCGCACCTGGGTGACAGCAAACAGGACCGCGGAGACAGCAAACAGGCCGATGATCAGCAGATAACTTCTTTTCATGTCAGTACTATTCCTCTTTCATTTCAGTAATCTCGCAGTTTCTGCCCGTGCATGGGCAGTCTCCGGTCGACCAGGATCATGGCGGGCCGGGCAAAAAGGACCTCCCGGGCATAGCCCTCGCCCATACGGGCGCACAGGAAATCCCAGATATCCCCCATCCAGGGGGTGCGTCTGTCAGGTCCGTGGGCGTCACTGGCCACGCAGGTGATCAGGTCAGCGCCCATCAGAAGCTTTGCTGTTTTCTCCGCTCCGGGGCCGAAGCGGCCGAAAAAGCTGCCCTTGTTGACCTGGATCAGGCAGCCCATACGCCGCCAGTCATAGATCAGCATGGGGTCCCTCTGAACACAGAAATACCGCTCAACATGCGCGATGAGCGGAATAACCCCTGCATCCAGGGCACTTTCCAGGCAGGCCAGGATATAACCGGGCGGGGCGTCAAAGGGTACCTCCATCAGGAAGTACCGGCTGTGATTCAGGCCCATGACCTGGCCTCTTCTGATCAGCTGCCCCAGCCCGGGATCGGCCATGATCTCCATCCCTTTCAAAAGAGTGATGGGGATCCGGGCCCTTTTAAGCTCCCGTCTGAGCTGGTTAAAGGCTTCATCCAGCTCCCGGGAACAGTAGTTTTCGAATCGGCCCCGCTGATTGCTGTGGGGTGTGGCCACCAGGGTGTCTACACCGCTTCCGGCGGCGATATCCGCCATGATCAGTGATTCCTCCATGTCGCGGGAACCGTCATCCAGGTCAGGCAGGATATGCAGGTGCAGGTCAATCATGGTCTGCCGCCCCTTTCGCTTCCCAGATGGTATACTCCGGAACGAGCTCATGGATCTTGTCCCGGATATCCTTCGTCTCATCAAAGGCCAGGTCTGCCAGTTCATTCAGATGCTGCTGCAGCCAGTCAATGTCCACTGCCGGCAGGTCTGCGGCAAAGATGCCTTCTTTCTTTGTATCCTTCAGGTTCTTGGCGTCAATGAGCAGCTCCTCATAGAGCTTCTCGCCGGGCCTCAGGCCTGTGAAGACGATCTGGATATCCTCATAGGGCACAAGACCGCTTAAGCGGATCATGTTCTCGGCCAGGTCCAGGATCCGGACCGGCTTGCCCATGTCCAGAAGGAAGATCTCTCCGCCCGCCGCCAGGGCGCCGCACTGCAGGACCAGGCTGACGGCCTCGGGAATGGTCATGAAATACCGGTAGATCTCCGGATGGGTCACGGTCACCGGGCCGCCCGCCGCGATCTGGTGGCGGAAAAGGGGGATGACCGACCCGTTGCTGCCCAGGACATTGCCGAAGCGGACCGCCGTAAAGACGGTTTTGGACTTCTGGCCGTAGGCCTGGATGATCATCTCACAGATCCTCTTGGAGGCCCCCATGACATTGGTGGGCCTGACCGCCTTGTCCGTAGAGATCAGAATCATCTTTTCGGCCCCGTAGCGGTCCGCCGCCCGGGCCACATTCAGGGTGCCCAGCACGTTGTTTTTGATGGCCTCATGGGGACTTTCCTCCATGAGGGGTACGTGCTTATGGGCCGCCGCGTGGCAGATGAGCTGGGGCTTATAGCTTTCAAATACATCTGAGACTCTGCCGGCGTCCCTGACGGACCCGATCAGGGTGATCAGGTTCAGGTCCGGGAACTTCTCCCGCAGCTCATTCTGTATTTCATAGGCATTATTTTCATAAATGTCGAAGATGATCAGAAGCTTCGGCTCATACATGGCCACCTGCCGGCAAAGCTCACTGCCGATGGAGCCGCCGCCGCCCGTCACCAGGACGACCTTATCCTTGACGTAGTCCATGACCTCACCGACTTTCAGGTCCACCGGGTCGCGGCCTAAAAGCTCTTCGATCTGGACATCTCTCAGCATGGACACGCTGACCTCTTCATTGACCATCTGGTAAATACCCGGCAGAGTCTTGATCTTGCAGCCGCACTGCTGACAGATCTCCAGAAGCTCTTTCCTCCTGGCCCCTGTCAGGGTGGGGATAGCAATGACGATCTCTTCGATATCATATTCCTCAGCCACCCGGGGAATGTCCTTCATCCCGCCCACAATGGGTACGCCGTTCAGATAGGTGTTCTTTTTGGACCTGTCGTCGTCAATGATACAGGGGATCTCCCGGTTCAGATGCTTACTGTTTTTCATCTCCCGGACGATCATGTAGCCGGCGGCGCCGGCGCCTACGATCATGGTCCGCACCCTGGGAATGCCCTTCATGTCAAAGTAATTATGCTTGGCAATCCGGAGAAACCGGTAGGAAAAGCGGATCAGGATAGTCAGAAATCCCAGGATCAGCACATAGAGGAAGGGATAGCTCCTGGGCATTCCCAGTCCCAGCAGACGCATGCCGATCGCCTGCGCGATGCCTGACAGGACCACTGCGAGCACTGTATTGGCAATTTCCGCCGTACTGGCGAATCGCCACAAAGTCACATAAAGCCTGCAGACCGCAAAGATGATGATCGTGCAGATGACGTTAATGATCAGGTAGCGCTCGACCATGTTCAGAAGCCATGGGTCGATATTCATAAAACTGAAATCGCAGCGCACAAAGAGCGCTCCCACCATGGACGTGATCACGGCCATGGCGTCCACCACCATCAACAGCAGGCCTCTTTTCATCATTTCTCTGTTGCCCAGAGACGCCTTTAACATTCTCATGTCAGATTACTTCCTTGTTTTCAAGTGTTTTCCAGAAGCTGTACAGATCAGAAAGATGATCAGAAGGCGCCTCCCGGGCGGTCAGATGCTTACTTGCTTTCTCCGCCGGACTGGCTTACGGCCCGGGCAAACTCCGCGGCCAGCGCGTCAGCGACGTTCTGCTGGACTTCCTCGTCCTCCGCCACATCCCACTCAGCGTCTACGCCCTGTTTGCCGGTGGATTCAAAGTAAGCGTCCATCTGTGCCTCAAAGTCAGCCGCCTCCGCCTCGGCCTTTCCGGCTGCGTCGCTGACTGCGGCTTCAGTCTTGGCTGCCGTGTCCGCAGCTTCTGCTTTCACGGCTGTGCCGGCTTCGATAAAGAAGGCGTCCGCCTCTGACCGGGCTTCTGCCCTGACCTTGGCTTCCTCCTCCGCGCTCATCGCGCCTGCGGCCGCTGCCGCAGCCTCGGCGGCTGCTTTTGCCTCGGCAGCTCTGGCCTTGGCGATCTCCGCATCTACAGCGGCTCTGATCT
Source organism: uncultured Lachnospiraceae bacterium (assembly GCA_902787905.1). Lineage (GTDB taxonomy): Bacteria > Bacillota > Clostridia > Lachnospirales > Lachnospiraceae > UBA2912. Next base: position 14,839 of record CADAIF010000031.1, on the reverse strand, counting down.
TTTCGGCCTCTGTCTCCTCTTTCACCTTTGCCTTAGCGGCCGCTGCCTCTTCCTTAGCTCTGGCCCTGGCGGCTGACGCTTCTTCCTTTTCTCTGGCTCTGGCCGCTGCAGCTTCTTCTTTTTCCCTGGCTCTGGCAGCTGCAGCCTCTTCCTTTTCTTTTGCCCTGGCTTCGGCCGCAGCCTGCTTTTCAGCCTTTCTGGCTGCCTTTCTTGCCGCCTTCTCCTCAGCTTCGGGGCTTACAGTGGGCATTTGTCCGTAGTTATCGATCTTGGAATAAAGGATTCCAAGCCTGATGATCAATATCACACAAACTACGATCACTGCGATCAAAATAATACCAATCAGATTCATTTTTTTACACCTCACATATCATGAAGATAGAAGGCGGAATATTCTGTCTTTTTATAGCCAAATTAGGCCATAATCGACGTTTGTCAGACATTTGTAGTCCTTCTATCTATCTTACCATATCGTATTTAAAAATGCACTACGTTTATTTAATACAAATGAAAAAATAATATTACATAACCTTCTTCAACCGCCTCATGTAGGTCTTAAGACGCTTCTTCCCGGGTTCGGGCAGGCTGTGATAATCCTGCAGAAGCTGCATGTCCTCCGCGGCGATCGCGCTGTCAGCCTTCTGATCCGGAAGCTGACCGTCTTCTATCTCCTTTCCCCCCAGCAGGACCTCCGGCGGCACATCCAGCACCCGGCAGATCATCAATATTTTGTCGGCAGCCGGGTTTGTCCCCTTGGTTTTCCAGTCACTGATCGTGCTTCGGGCGATACCTGTACGTTTTGAAAAGGCATACGGGGTCATATGCTTTTCATCCAGAATTTCAAAAATTCTTCCACTGATACTCATGAATCGACCTCTTTTCTGTGCAAAACTGCACGCATTTACGAACTCATTATATAGTAATGAAGCATAAATGGCAAGGCGGAGTTGCTTAGGAAACCCTTCCCCCGGCCCGGGCGCGCAAAAAGGGTGTCCGGGCGGAGAGATGATATACTCTTACCGCTTTACGGACACCCTTCACAGGTATTCTTTCTATATTATTGTTATGTTCAGATCCGCATCTCCAGGACATCGCCCGCCAGCCTCAGGACCTCCCTGTCACCCTCATAAAGGATGGCGCAGACATCATCCAGCTGCGGGTCGTAGACCAGCTCGATGGCATCTGCCCTGCCCTGCAGGGAAGCCGGCGGCCGGCCGGGATAGGCGTGGGCGCTGAAGCTGTCCGTCAGCTCGCAGTGACGAAACTCCGGAATAGTAATGAAGATTTTGCGGGCCCGAAGCTCATTCCTTTTGGCCAGACGGGTGAAACGCATGGAAAGCTGACCGTTCTTGAGGGGCCTGGCCTGCCATTTGATCCTGTAGTCATTGTCGAGCAGACATGCCAGAGGCCAGAAGTGATAGGCCCTGTAAATGCCCCGCCGCTTGGCGCCAATCTGGTACATGGCCAGCTCCAGCTCGCTGCTCAGATATTCCGCCAGCACCTGATCCCCGACAGACGTCCTTTCCGCCATACGGGTCTTTAAGGCATGGTCTGCCTGCAGCAGGTAGGATGCCGCCATTTGCGTATTCTGGACAAGGCCTTCTCCGTGCAGATACATACTGCCCAGACGGCCTGCAGCCTCCACCAGTTTTTCACCGCCGTAGCCTTTTTCATATCTGGGCCGGAGCTCATCGTAGAGCCAGGTCATCAGGTTGACGGCCGTCTTCTCGGATTTGAATGTCCCCAGACCGAAGTGGTACATATCCGCGATCCTGATCATAGAATCATAGTAGCCGTTGGCCATGCCGTAGCTGAAATAACGGAAGGCCTCCTGATGGTCAGGCCTGCCCTCCGGGCCCTCGTCATAGATACAGCCCAGGATGTGGGCATACTGGGGATCGCCGGTCAGCTTAAGCAGACGCAGGGCGTCCTAGGGCGTCCTCCCCGGCGGCCTTAATATCCCGTCCAAAAGCCGCGTTGCCGGTCAGATGCCCCTGGCACCTGGCGTGAAGGGCCGGAATGTTGTCCGCTGCCGCAAGGGTTTCCACAAATGTCCGGAAACGGTCCAGATGATAGTCGTCCGCCCGCTCCAGAGCGTCGTCATCATCCAGGTCGATGATGATCTGCTCCATCATAAAATCCGGATAGACCCAGTCCTCTCTGGGCAGATTCCGATTCTGCTTAAAGGCCTTCAAAAAGGCCAGAGCCTGACTGATGCATCTCGTCTGATCCGCTGTCTGGCCCGGCGCGCCGGCCAGATTCAGGTCCAGATCCGACATCAGAAGCCAGGTAATGGCAATGGCGTCCTCTTCCCGCTCCGGGCAGCTGCCGGCCATCGCCTCATCATCATATTCTTCCAGGATCCTTGTCAGGCCTGTGCTGACGCCCAGCTCACTTTCCACATATTCATACCAGCCAAGGACAGCCTCGGCCGGATATTTCTCTCCGGTCATCTGATCAAGCGCGCATTCAAGGTCATCCAGAGTGATGGGGCAGTCTTCCGTACATTGCGGATTCACAGGCAGTTTGTCAACAGGGTGTTCCATACGAAGGATCCGGCGCTGCTCTATCGCGTCTAATCCGACTCTTGTCTTGTTTTTCATCTTATGAGTGCCCCCTTGGTTAATTATCATCTTGGTGTTTTGGTTTTGTCCATTATACCACAGAAGGCGTCAAAAAACCCTATATTTAATAAAACTGTCGAATTAATGCCTTTTTTTCATCAGGATATTGAGCCAGTACTCATCCTTCCTGTCCGGCCGGGCGTCGCAGCTGAGCCAGCGGCGGAGGATCCCCATCCCCTCAAGCCGGCCTGCAAGCCTGTCAAATGCCGCCTCATCCATATCTGTGAAGTGGCGGCCGCCCTTCTCCCGCTCCCCGCTGCCGTACTTAAAGGAAGCATAGAAGATGCCGCCGGGCACCAGGGCCGCTTCTATGGCAGTCAGGACCGCCGGCAGGTCCCCAAGCGGGACATGCAGCAAAGAGGCGCAGGCCCAGATGCCTTCGTAGGCCGCCGTCTCATGAAAGTCCTCAAAAAGGAGCTGACGCACGACAAGGCCCGTCTTTTCAGATGCCGCCCGGCACATGGCCTCGGACCCGTCCACAGCCTGAACGGCAAAACCCCTGTCCAGGAAGTACCGGGCATCCCGGCCGGAGCCGCAGCCCAGGTCCAGCAGACGCAGGTCCTTTTCAGGGCGCTCCGGGAAGGCTTCCCGCACCTGAGTCAGAAAGAGATCTTCAATCTCGTGAAAATCCAGGTCGCCGGTGGCGGCAGTAAAATCCGCCGCATTGCTGTTATAGTAATCCAGAGTCTGATTCCGCATCTTTTAAGCCTCCGCCGCGGCCCGGGCCATAGCCCTGTACTCCTCAAGCACAGACTCGGGGCCGGCAATACGTACATCCCCCCGCCACTGGAAGACCCAGCTGTAGAAGGTCTGGGACGTGCAGACCTTCACGGTCGTGCAAAAATGGCTCTCATCCACCCTTTCCACCTCAAGGTCCGGACCGAACTGGTCCAGCAGACCCTTCATGACCTCGTCGCTGCAGACCAGGGTGACCTCCTCCGGCGCCTGATCCGTATACATGCTGAACACCTCTTTGGTATAAAGGGCCACATCGAAATCCGCCGGCACCTGGGCCGCGGCTGCCTCCAGGATTTCGGGCCGCTTAAAGATCCGGTCCACACGGAAGGTGTTGGTCCTGCCCTTCTCGTGATAATAGCCCACCAGATAATAATAGTCGCCGCTCCAGATCAGGGTGTAGGGACTGACCGTGTAGGGCTTGCCGTCATTGCGCAGGAAGGGACGCTTGGCCCCGTCATAATCCATATAATAGAAGGAAATGCGCCGGCCGGCATTGATGGCTTCGTTAATGGCGTCCACGATATAGTAGCCCTTTTCATTTCCGGACCGGACCCGGCCGGAGGTATGCAGGGTCCGTTTCAGCTTGACCGCGTTGGTATCGCTGGTCAGAGAAATCAGCTTGGAGACCAGCATCTGACTCTTCTTTTCCGTGATAAACTTGGAGGATTCCACCGCGTCGATCAGAACCTTCAGCTCCGGCAGCTCGAACTTGCGCCCCTCCAGATAATACTTATTGGCCCTGGACCGCTTGCAGAAGATCTCAAAGCCCGCGGCCCGAAGGAGCTCGATATCGCTGGACACCGTCGTCCTGTGCATGGTGATGCCGTGCTCCTCCGTCATTTTCCTGCGGATCTCATTGGTCGTCATGGGATGGTCCAGGTCCGTGTATTTCTGCAGGATCCGGTACATGTAAAGGATACGCAGGCGGGGGTCGTTCTCGCTGATTTCCGAGGAGACCTCCACCAGAGGATAGGGCTGCCGCTTTTTCCGGTCCTCCTCAATGACAGCAGCGATGGTCTTCGCCGCCAAAAGGGACCCGGCTTCGCTGGGATGGCTGCCGTCCGAGGCGTAAAGCTTTTCCCTCTCCTCCGCCTCAAAAAAGCGCAGGCCGACGTCCGCCACCAGGGCATGCCCGGCCTCCGCCGCCTGATGACAGGCCGATGAAAGGGACTGCGTCATTTCCTCATAGGTCAGGCCGATATTGTCCAAGGCCTTGCTGCCCTCTTTATAGGCCCAGGTGGCAAAAATGACCGGCACCGCGCCGGCGGCGCAGATTTTGCTGCAAAGCAGGCCGGCATTACGGAAGAAGGAGTCTTTTCCTGTCACCGGTCCGCTGCTCATTTCCTGCAGCACGACATAGTCCCAGGGCTCATTTTCCAGAGCCGCCAGCGTCCTGGAGCCCAGTCCCGTCTTCGGGTTCAGCTGCTCCGCCAGTCTGGCGCCGCCGCGGGTGTGGTGCTCCACCTCCGCCCCTGTCAGCGATGCCAGCATTTGCGGCAGATCGTTGGTAAAGGTATAGCTGTTGCCTAGCATTAGTATTTTCATGTGCGCTACCTCACATTCCGGGGGCAAAAAAATGCCGCCGCCATAGTCATCTTTTAAGATGCTTTTATTATAAAGGGAAACGGGGGCAAAGTCAACGAGATGGTGTCGCAGAGTGGCGACACCATCTCGAAGTTTTTCCATATGCTATTGATATCTTAATATAAGGAATGGTAATCCGTCACCTCAGGCAGCTCCCCGAAGTAAGCCTTGAAATCGATGCCCGCGTGATCGGCCATCTCCTTCATTTCAAGCACGGTCTTCACATCCACCGGTACGCCCTCACGCTTGATCCGGGCCACTGATTCGACCTCCTTCTCACCATGCGTATAGATCCGCTCCTGACCCACGGCCTTGGGTGCTTCCCTCAGCTCCTGCAGGAAGGTGCTGAAATGCGCCTTGATCTCCTCAGGATCGCCGAAAATAGCCGGGTTGATGGCAGCGAAACCGTGGCAGGTGCCGCCCACACCATTGATATGGGTATGGTTGGATGTCAGGCCCATGGAAAGGATAGATGAAAAGATCTCGCAGACCATGCCGTAGCCGTAGCCCTTATGGCCGCCGCTCTTTTCTGTGAAACCGCCCAGGGGCAGAATGCCGCCGCCGCGCTTGTTGACGATATTTTCCAGAACTTCGCCGGCATTGACTGTAGGCAGACCGTCCTTGTCCAGCGCCCACATACTCGGAAGCTCTTCCTCCGCCTTGTTGTACATTTCCAGTTTGCCTCTGGTCACGACAGTCGTTGAAGAATCAAAGAAGAAGGGATAGGGGTCTGCCGGCATAGCCATGGCGATGGGATTGGAGCCCAGCATAGCCTTCCTTGCGTAGGTCGGTACCATGATTGCTTCGGAATTGGTGCAGGAGAAACCGATCAGTCCCTGCTCGGAAGCCATCTTCGCGTAGTAACCGGCAATACCGTAATGGTTGGAGTCACGCACAGTCACAATGGCGATGCCGGAGGCCTTCGCCTTCTCAATGGCCAGCTCCATGGCCTTGATACCGGCCAGCTGACCCATGCCTTTATGGGCGTCGATCACCGCTGAGACCGGTGTCTCAAAGACCACCTCAGGTTTGGCGTCCACCTTGATCAGGCCTTTTCCGATGCCCTTGTCGTAACGGCTGAGGCGCTGCATACCGTGGGACTCGATGCCGTAAAGGTCAGATGTGATCAGGACATCCGTGATCTTCCGGCTCTCTTCTTCCGTAAAACCGAATTTCCTGAAAGCCGCCTCACAGAAACTGACAAGAACCTTGTAATCATATTTAATGTGTGCCATGGTTGTTCCTCTCCTTTTCCACATTCATTTTTTCCCATTGTAACATAACTGATCCGCGATATCTATAAAAAGCGGCCTCCGCGCCTTAAAAATAAGGTGTGGAGGCCTTTCGTCCGCGAAGACGCGGGAGAGAGAGTCTGATTAAAAGTATCTTTTTACATTCTGTTCGTTTTGATGATTATAAAATAAGGGAACCGGCCAAGTCAACAAATATGCTGACCGGACCGATTCCCTGTAATAAATGCACAGTTTGAGCGGCATAAACCATTCACACCTGCACAATGGCGCAGTGCGCTTTCATCCCCTGCTATTCCGACACCCTGTAATGGCCGACGATGTCCTTCCTGCTCTCCAGAATATCCTCCTCATAGCGGAACTGAAAAGCATCATTATGATGGATAACATAAGGCACACCAGCCTTATTTCTCCGATCGGAGATGATGCCGATATGATTTTGGAAAATCACCACATCGCCCCCCTGCCAGGCTGACAGATCCGAAAGATCAAGTGTCAGATTGACCGCATGGCGGACAAAATAGACTTTAAGATTCCTCACTCGGCGATAGTCGATATTCGCATCGGGCGTCTCAATCTGATAAGCCTCCGGCGCTGCCGCCACATCTTCCGCCACCAATGACCGCAGATCATAGCCGGCAGCCTTTAAAGCCGCTGCCACCACATCCGTGCAGACGCCGCAGCCGTCGTCCGGATAGCCGCCGGCATAGTATTTGCTCTCATACACAGGGCAGGTCGCGACATAGGCCAGAGCTCCCTCAAGGATATCCGACTGGTCGTCAAGGCCATCTCCGTCCCGGTCCACCGAGCTGTAAAGCTGCGCAATTTCTCCCGCATACCGGTCCGAGGGCCTGGCCGCGGAGGTATGCTTAAAAAAACGGCTCAAAATCAGACCGGTCACAACGGCCGCCCCTAAAAGTACAAGCAGCAAAATCCAGAAAAACCTTCTTCTGAGCATATGGCCTCCTAAAAAAGGGGACGCACCTTCGTGCTCCCCTTAATAACATAAGACCGTCAGGCCTTTTCCCTGTATGAATAATAATAGAAAATCGGAACGATCAAAGCTCCGCCGATCAGGTTGCCGATGGTCACAGGCAGAAGGTTGCCAATGAGAAAAGCACCTGCAGAAACATCCGCCCCGAGAAACATCCCCAGCGGAATGTAGGTCATATTAGCCACACTGTGCTCAAAACCCGCGAATACGAACAGCATAATAGGAAACCAGATAGCAAAGATCTTTCCGATCATCTCCCTGGCGCCTGCCTGGAACCAACAGGCCAAAACAACCAGAACATTGCAGAAAATGCCCTTGATCACCAACTCTGTAAATGACCCGCTCGATTTGGAGACTGCCACCGCAATGGCGCGTTCCGCAGACGCGCCGGCATAGATGCCGCTATGTGCCAGCAGAAAAGCCAGGCAGACACTGCCCGCCAGATTGGCCAGATAAACCACGAACCAGTTCTTCAGCATGCCGCCAATAGAAATTTTCCTGTCAAAAAGCGCCAGTGTCAACAGATTATTGCCGGTAAAAAGTTCACCGCCGCAAAGAACGACCAGCATCAGGCCAACAGGGAACAGACTGGCCCCCAGAAGCTTTGCTGTCATAACCTCAAAAGCCGTATCCCCCGCACTTGTCGTCAGCAAAAAAGCATGGGCGCCAAGGCCGATATACATGCCGGCAAAAATGCCAAGCAAAATCATTTTATAGACAGGCAGAGAGGCTTTCTTAACGCCATTCCCTATCCATATCTTCAGAATTTCAGCAGGTGTATTCATGTTTCTCCCCCTAATCTCAGACATAATTGTCAGTTAATGTCTTAAGTAAGCATGAACACATTATAACCTCATTTCAAGTGTCGGTAAAGAGAATTTTCCTCATTTCCCGGACTTGACCTCATAAAAGGTTCATCTGCCTTGCCTGTTTTGTAAACTCCTCCACCGACAGACCGGCTTTTTCTGCCGCCTTTTTTAGGGATATATCTCCCTCCTTCACCAGAGCCGCAAGCGTACTTATGATTCCCTGCATCAGGCCTTTCTCCATGCCCTGAGCCAGGCCTTTTTCCACGCCCTTCTTCTCCCGTTCACTCAGTCTCTTTTCCATAAGTTCACACATATCCCTGACCTCCTTTGGATTCTCCTTATAATACCGCGTGCTCTCAGCCATTTCCGCATAATGCATCTCATCGGGATCGGCGCAGCAGAAATCATGCATCAGCCAGCCGATATCCGAATCATCCCTGTAGCTGCCGTTCACATAGATGATATGGCTGGGACTGCCAAACAGCTGCCCCGAAGGCTCTACGGTCCACTCCACAGGATACCTGGCACAGCCTTCCCCGTAATAATCCTTTTCCGTAATGAATACCGTCACCATTTGCGGCAGCTTCTCAAAATCCTCACCCTTCTTCAGATTATCCGCCACAAGCATGGCGGCATGGTAGGTGGCCCGTGCCGGGCCCGCCTTTCCCGCGTCCCGCTGCACCTCAATATCATATTTTACACCTGCCTGGTCCGCCGCATAAGCATCCAGCACCAGGGACCTGGCGCCAGTTACCATTTTCAGGTCCGTCTGGACCTCCAGCTGCTCTACGATCAGATCCGGCTTCTTCATGATGATACGCAGCACCAGCTGAGCCAGAGCTTTGTTGTCCCTGAACAATCTGCGCATAAAGGTGTCATCGATCGGTCTGAAGGCCCTCAGGCAGGCCAGGTTTTCTTCGGTGAGCAGCAGCTCATCCCTGATCTTTTCCAATTCCATATGCTATCACATCTCCCCTTGCATTCATTGACCGGTTTCTGTAATATAAACGCTTTCATTAAGGGTAACGTGACAGCTTTTATTACAATGGCAGGTTGACTCCCCTACAAAAGGTTCATCTGATTTGCCTGCTTTTTAAACTCCTCCACCGACAGTCCGGCTTTTTCTGCCGCCTTTTTTAGGGATATATCTCCCCCCTTCACCAGAGCCGCAAGCGTACTTATGATTCCCTGCATCAGGCCTTTCTCCATGCCCTGGGCCAGACCTTTTTCCATGCCCTGGGCCAGACCTTTTTCCACGCCCTTCTTCTCCCGTTCACTAAGTCTCTTTTCCATAAGTTCACACATATCCCTGACCTCCTTTGGATTCTCCTTATAATACATAAGCCCCGAGGTTTTCAGGCCTCGGGGCTTATGTCAGATAATCCTTCAAGTTTATTTTAGCACGCTTCCAAAAGCGCTTCAAGCAGGGTGTTTTGTCGAACAGAGTCGAATATAGCAGTACATATGAGACATAGCCAAAAACAGTCTGACTTTGTCATTTACAACATCTCTTTATTGATCAGAGCCGCATTATTACTGCCGCATGGAGCCGGTCATGTTCTTACAGCCCTTGAAAAGGTTCTTTACCCTTTGCCTGCGCTCATCTGCCAGATGATCAACATTTAATGGATCGGTATCCATGGCAGTTTTGGAAACTTATAAGTCCGGTCCAGGCGGACAGCGGCAATATTTTCCTCGTATTTGCTGGTTCTGTTCCACTCAGTAACCAAAGCAATAAAAGCCTCGGCCGTCAGATCAACTCATTCTTCACTTTTAATCCCAGCTGTCCCATCTTTTTATAAAGCCCCGACCGGGCCATGTGAAGATCCTCGGCAGTTTTCTCCACATTCCCTTTATTTCTCTTCAAGGCCTGAAGTATATAGGCCCTTTGAAAAGCCTCTGTGGCCGCCTTCATAGACAGGCCCTCCAGAACCTCCTCAGGCAAAACAGGCTGCCGTCCCTCCCGGCTCTGCTGACCGATTCCCAGGACCGAGCCTACATTTTGCCCGGTGATCAGATCACCATGGGTGATCACAAAGAGGCGCTCCATGACATTGCGCAGTTCACGTACATTGCCCGGCCAGCTGTAGGCCTGCAGAGCCTCGATGGCATCATCGCAAAGGTGCTTATCATCAGAATACTTCTGATTCAGTTTACGGAGAAAACAAAGGGCCAGGGCAGCGACATCCTCTTTCCGGTCTCGCAGAGCAGGAACCACCACGGGAATGACATTCAGACGATAGTAAAGATCATCCCTGAAGGTCCCCTGCTCAACCATCTGACGAAGGTCCCGATTCGTGGCCGCAACAATACGTACATCCACCTTCCTGATATCCGTGGCACCGACTCTCTTAACTTCTCCTGTCTCCAGAACCCGCAGCAGCTTGGACTGCATGGAAAGGTCAAGTTCGCCCACTTCATCCAGAAAAAGTGTGCCGCCATCGGCCAGTTCAAAAAGGCCAAGCTTTCCCTCCCTGCTGGATCCGGTAAAGGCCCCGCGGACATAGCCGAAAAACTCCGATTCCATCAGTTCATGGGGAATTGCGGCACAGTTGACCGGGATAAACATCCCTTTCTCACGCCGGCTGTGCTTATGCACATATCGCGCCACAACCTCTTTTCCCGTGCCTGATTCACCGTAAAGAATGATCGTACTGTCCAGACGGGCCGCCCGCTGCGCGATCTCCAGGCATTGCCTGATGGCCGGGCTTTCGGCGATCAGATTGTTTTCACCCTCCACATCCTTAAGCAGATGTTCCAGAGTCTGACTGATGATCTGATTCTCCTCCTGGATCGTCCGCATAAAGTTCTCTACAATAAGCTCATTCTGGCTGAAAACAATGACATATCGGACATGCCCGTCTTCATCAAAGACCGGATGGGCATCGACAGCCAGTGTGATCCCTGTCGCCAGTTTTACGGACTGCATACATTCCTTTCCCGTTTCCAGGGAAATAATGGACGCCGCCCGATTGGCGATATCCTCATTCACCAGTTCATAAATCGTCATATTCAGCAGTTTATCCCGGTCCACGCCCAGAGCCTGCCTGGCATTGTCATTCACATATATGATCTTCCCCTGTCCGTCGATGACGAAGACATTGCCGAAGCTGTTCTCCAGAATCAGGTCCAGCAATTGGTTTCGCTCGATCAGTTCCTGAAGTCGGTTCTCCATTTCATCCCCTCCATCATGGTAATCCATATCTGATACTATTTTACCAGTCCTCCGCCTTTTTCTCTATACAAAAGAAAGATTTATACCGCTGCGTAAGAGAACGAAAGTCCTGCCCTTTTACAGGCAGGACGATTCGCTGAAAGATGTGATGCGCCTCAAATGGGATACATGATCGTGCCCAGTATGATAGAAACGATCGCCACGATCAGGGTGAAGACGACCGTGGTCACAAAGATCTGCTTATAAGAGTCTTTATGGGTCATGCCGCATAGTGTGAGCAGGACGACAACGGCGCCGTTATGGGGCAGAGAATCCAGGCCGATGGCGGACAGCGTTCCGACGCGATGCAGGATCTCCGGACTGAGTCCCAGAGCCAGATACTGCGGCGCCATACTGTTCATGGTAATGCCCAGACCGCCTGTACCGGAACCGGCGGCGCCGGACAGGATCGTCGTTGCAAGACCGAAGGACAGGAGTGGTGTCGTATTCAGATTCAGCAGCGCCTGACTCAGGACTGCGTAACCGGAGCTGGCACTGACAACAGAACCGTAACCGACAATGGCACCGGTTGTCACGGCCGCGCCCATACCGCTTTTTACTGCCGCTTCGATCATGGCCGGCAGGTTATGCACATTTTTGTAGAAGATCAGACCGCAGACAACGGTACCCACAAGCATAGACAGGAGAACATTGGCTTTTAAAGCAACCAGCAGGACGATGATCACAATGATCGGGATCAGGGCGACTACGGGATTGACATCCGCCCCCATATCCTCGGCTTTCTTCAGTTCCTCCAGGGTGGCTGTGTCAGCTTCAAATCCTTCGCCCTTAGCCCTGGCTTTGGCGCTTTGGGAATACATATATACGCAGGTAAGTCCAATGCCGATGATGCCGCAGATGATGCCGACGACCGGTGCCGCGCTGACATTGGTTCCCAGATAAGATGTCGGAATGACATTGATGGTCTGAGGGGTACCGGGAAGGGCTGCCGCTGCGAAAGTAAAACAGCCTGCGGCAATGGCTCCCGGAATCAGACGTCTCGGAAGGTTGGCTCTCTTGAAAAGGGCAAGGGCCAGCGGGTACATTGTAAAAGCAATGACCAGGGCAGAAATACCGCCGTAGCAGAGAATCATACCGGCAACGATAACGCCGAGTATGGCAAACTTTTCACCCAGCATATTGGCCAGCCACTTGGCGATTGCCGCTGCGGCGCCGGTCTCTTCCATCATCTTTCCGAACAGCGCGCTGATGCAGAAAAGCAGGAAGAAGTTTTTCACATAATTGGCTGCGCCTGTCATGAAGGTATCTGTCAGAGCAGTCAGCACATTCTGTCTGTCCAGAACAGCCAGAAGGACCGCTGCCAGAACGGAGATAAAAACAATATTCAATTTCCTGAACGCCAGAAACATGACCAGCGCCAGCGTAATGATAATCGCGATCACTGAAAACATATATAACGCTCCTCTCTGAATATAGGGGGGATCTTAACTATTTATGAAGGTACTGGTCAGCTCCGTGGAAGGCTTCCATGTCGTGATAATACCTGTCATAGGGAAGAAGATCCATGATCTCATGCTCCTCAAAATCATAGTCGATTTTCGTAATGTCCTGTGTCTCCTTAAACTTCTGCAGGGTTGCCCGTACTGCGGAGAAGGCCGCGTACAGAGTTGTCGGCCAGTAGCAGGACATATTGGCGCCGGCTTCAGTCTCCTCGGCAATGGAATCCTCAAAATGGATCGCTGTCGTGACGACCGGCCCATGAATACGGTCTCTGTATTTCTTCAGTTCTTTAATGGTGCCCGGAAAGGTGATAAAGCAGGCGTCCGCACCGGCTGCCAGATAGGCATTGCATCTGTCAATGGTCTCTTCCCAGTCGTTCTTAAGCCACAGGGCGTCGGTCCTGGCAATGATCATGAAATCCTTATCCGTCCTCGCGGCAGCCATGGCCCTGACGTGATCACACATGACCTCCTTAGGCATATCGATCGGATCGCCGCCGACATGTTTGCCAAGAATGCCGTCTTCCACCTGAATACCCGAGATCCCGGCATATTCAAATTCATGGATCATACGCCAGATATTGCCTGCATGATACCATCCATTGTCAACATCCGCAATAATAGGAAGATCGATCTCCTTCGCAATCTCCCTGGCCAGAGGCAGCAGATCCTTCAGCTGGACCAGGCCCACATCTGCCATCCCCAGCTGAGAGGCGCCGGTGATGAAGCTGCCCGTATAGACGATGGGGAAGCCCGCCCGTTCGATCAGTTTTGCGCTGAGCACATCATAGGCACACATGATCGGGGTGCAGCCCGGCGCTCTTAAGTATTCCTGTAATTTAACTCTTTTTTCATGCATATCCATCATTCATCGCTCCTTATCTCATCCCCATGCCGCCGTTGACATCGATCGTGGCGCCGGTAATAAAGTCACTCTCATCACTGGCCAGGAAAAGCGCGGCATTAGCAATATCTCTGACACTTCCCAGCCTGTGCAGCGGAACGTTCAGAGATGCTTCCGCCGATCCCAGGGTCTCGGTCATCGCTGTCAGGACAGTTCCCGGAGCAATGCAGTTGCAGGTGATATTATCTTTGCCGACCTGCTTGGCTACCGCCTTGGCCCAGCAGATCACGCCGGCCTTGGACACCGGGTAAGTCGCCTCAGTGAAGACGCCCCCTACCTGTCCTGCGATCGAGGCCATGCAGATGATCTTGCCGCCCCCGTTCTTACGCATCACAGGAATGACGCACTGGCTGCCGTAAATCGTCCCCATCAGATCAATATCCAGAACTCTTTTCCACTGTTCAGGGCTGATATCCTCCACCGGGCAGGCCGGAAGGGTAATGCCCGCATTGTTCACGATGATATCCACCGTGCCGAACTCATTAAGGCAGGCATCCACCACGGCCTGGACCTCCTCCTTCCTGGCCACATCGCATTTGACCGCAATGGCCCTGATGCCGGTCTCCTTTGTGATCTCTTCAGCAATCTGAGCTGCCTTCTCCACTGCCAGATCCGCCAGAACCACATGGGCCCCTTCACGGGCATAGGTCCTGGAGATCTCAGCGCCGATACCATTTGCCGCCCCGGTCACTATTGCTGTTTTCCCTTTGATCCTCATGATTATTTCCTCCGTCATTACGTTTTCGTGCTGAAAGATATATCTTTGACCCTATAAAGAGCAATTGTTATGCCAAAAGAAAAAAGCCGATAAACATCGGCTTTCTTCATCACTGCTTAAATATTTCGTCTACTTTCGTGGATTATCTTGTCCACAAAAGTGGATATTTCCATCTTTTGCAAAAAACAGTCTCTATGCGCAAAAACCTATCGGCGCATGCTTTTCTGCCTTCGTATCCGGACCGGAAAAGTCTTCCGCCGCAAGGATAAAATCTCTGGCTGCGGAGGTCTCTGTGTCCCCGTAGACCCGGGAAGCATAGGAAAGAATGGCATTCTCCACCAGATTCCTGCACAGACGGCCGTTGCCGGAAGCAGCATCACCGAGGGAAGCCTCGCAGATATCAGTAAGCTTTTTAAGCGCGTCTTCCCGGATACCGAAACCCTTCCTTTTGGCTTCCAGGCGGGCGATCTCCACCATCTCCTCGGCACTGTAGTCCTTAAAGGAAATCTTAAAGGGCACTCTGGACCTGAGACCGGGGTTTCTG
>CADAIF010000030.1 GCA_902787905.1 uncultured Lachnospiraceae bacterium | reverse complement strand
CAGCTGGAGGCTGCGATCACGGAACGGACGAAGCTTATCTTCGGTGAACTGATCAGTAACCCCTCTCTGGAGGTACTGGATATCCCTGAAGCGGCGGGGGTGGCGCATGAAGCGGGTATTCCGCTTTTCGTGGATTCCACGACAGCCACACCGTATCTGGCCAATCCGATCGCACTTGGGGCGGATGTGGTGATCCAGAGCACCCACAAGACTCTGCCGGCACTGACCCAGACGGCCCTGATCCATATCAACGGGCATCTGGTGGACCGGGACCGCATCCGGCGCATGCTGACCTATTATCAGACCAGCAGTCCTTCCTATATTCTGATGAGCAGCATCGACAGCTGCATGCATCTGATGGCCGAAGAAGGTCCGTCTCTTTTTAAGGCTTACCTGGGCAGGCTTCTTAGGCTGCGCGAGGAGATCAGCCGATTAAAGCATATCCGCCTTCTGTCGAAGAAGGATCTGAAGTATGCTGCTGATCTTGATCTGTCAAAGCTTCTGATCATGGCGGATGGGATGGGCGGCCACGAGCTGATGGAACTGCTCAGGAACCGCTATCATCTGGAATGTGAAATGGCATCTCCCCGGGCTGTGCTGGCTATGACGACTGTAGCCGACAGTGACGCGGGTTTTCACCGGCTGCTTGAAGCGCTGCGGGAGATCGACCGGGAGATGGTTTCTGAAAAGATGATGCCTATGCCGGCCTTTCCGGAACCTGTTCAGGTCATGGATCTTTATGAGGCAGGCTGGATGCCGAAAGATGTGACAGCATCTGACCGGGGCGAGGGGAAGCTTTCGGCGTCCTATATTTATCTTTATCCGCCGGGCGTACCGCTTCTGACCCCGGGTGAGCTTGTGACAGGGGAAGCTCTGGAAACGATCCGCAGCTGGCTGGCCGCGGGTTTTCATGTCAGCGGGATCAGGGATGTAAAGGACGGTCAGTCCTTTGCTCTGGAGACTGTCAGGCGGCAGTGAGGAGACTTGCAATATGGGTAAGATTTTCTGTCTGATGGGCAAGAGCGCGTCAGGAAAAGATACGATTTACAGGCATCTTCTGGAGGATCCCTCTCTGGGTCTTCACAAGGTGATCAGCTATACGACGCGGCCGATCCGCAGCGGCGAGGAAAACGGCAGGGAGTATTTCTTTGTGGATGACGAGCGCTGTCAGGAAATGGACGCTGCCGGGAGGATCATTGAGAAGCGGACCTATCAGACGGTGTTCGGCCCCTGGCATTATTTTACGGCGGATGACGGTCAGATCGATCCGGAGCAGGGGCATTATCTTCTGATCGGGACCCTGGAAGCCTATGTAAAGATCCGGGATCATTTCGGTTCTGACCGGGTCGTACCTCTGTATATCGAGGTGGAGGACGGCCTTCGCCTTGAACGGGCGCTTTTACGGGAGCGCAGTCAGAAACGGCCGGCTTATGACGAGATGTGCCGGCGTTTTCTTGCGGACTGTGAGGACTTTTCAGAGGAAAAACTTGAGGCGGCTGGCATCCGCCGCAGGTATGACAATGCGGACCTGTCTGCCTGTCTGGAGACAGTTAAGGCGACGGTCCGGAAGGTCTTTTAGAGCATTTATCTGCCCTTGCGTATTATAAATCAGATATGGTATACTAAATCCAACTATCATGAGGAGGGGGTGTGCGCATGAAAGGTTTTACCGACATCATCGGACATGAACAGATCATTGAGCATTTTCAGAATTCGCTCAGGGCCCGCCAGATCTCTCATGCTTATATTCTGAACGGGGAGAACGGCTCGGGCAAAAATATGCTGGCTTCTGCCTTTGCCAAGGCCCTGGTATGTGAGGCAGGCTACGGCGACGCCTGCAATATGTGTAAGGCCTGCCGTCAGTTTGACGGGGGCAATCATCCGGACGTGCGCCGTGTCCTTCATGAGAAAAAGACCGGTATCGGCGTGGATGAGGTACGTGAGCAGGTCTGCAACGATGTACTGATCAAGCCTTACAGCAGCAAGTATAAGATCTACATCGTGGATGAGGCGGAAAAAATGACGCCTCAGGCTCAGAATGCCCTGCTCAAAACCATCGAGGAACCGCCCTCTTACGCGGTGATCATGCTTCTGACCAATTCTGTTGAGGCCCTGCTCCCAACCATCCGTTCCCGCTGCATTCTTCTGAATCTGCACAGTGTGGACACGGACAAGATCCGGGATTTTCTGATGCAGGTGCACCATGTGCCGGATTATCAGGCCAGGGTCTGCGCCTCTTATGCGCAGGGCAACACGGGGCGTGCCCTTTTAATGGCAACCTCGGAGAATTTCAGGGAAATGCATGAACTGATGCTCCGCACGGTGAAGCGGGTAGATGATATGAAGGTCAGCGACATGGCGGCAGCTGTCGTTGATATATCCAAATATAAGGCACAGATTGGGGATTTTCTGGACCTGATGATGGTCTGGTACAGGGATGTTCTGGTCCTGAAGGCGACCGGCGATCTTAACGCCGTCGTTTATAAGGATGAGTACCGCTATCTCAAGCGGAAGGCTGAGACCTCCTCCTATGAGGGGATCAGCAGGATCTTTGAGGCGATGGACAATGCCCGGACCCGGATCAATGCCAATGCCAGCTTTGAATGGACAATTGAACTTTTGCTGGTGATGATAAAGGAGAATTGATATGGCTAAAGTAATCGGCGTCAGGTTCAGGAACGCCGGTAAGATCTATTATTTTGACCCCAAGGACATGGATATCTCGGTGGGACAGAATGTCATCGTCGAGACGGCCCGGGGCATAGAGTACGGGCATGTCTACATCGGGCCCAGGGAGGTTGAGGACGGCAAGGTGATCCAGCCTCTCAAAACCGTGATCCGTCTGGCGACGCCGGAGGATGACGATGTGGAACTGAAGAATAAGGATAAGGAAAAGTCCGCCTACAAGATCTGCCAGGAAAAGATCGCCAAACATCATCTGGCGATGAAGCTGATCGATGTGGAATATACCTTTGATAATAATAAGATCCTCTTTTACTTTACGGCGGACGGACGTATTGACTTCCGTGAGCTGGTCAAGGATCTGGCATCGGTCTTCAAGACCAGGATCGAGCTGCGGCAGATCGGCGTCAGGGATGAGACAAAAATCCTGGGCGGTATCGGTATCTGCGGCAGACCCTTATGCTGCAGCAGCTATCTTTCGGATTTTGTGCCGGTTTCCATTAAAATGGCCAAGGAACAGAATCTGTCTCTGAATCCCACCAAGATCAGCGGCGTATGCGGCCGTCTGATGTGCTGTCTGAAGAATGAGCAGGAGACCTATGAGTGGCTGAACAGCAAGCTTCCCAATGCCGGGGACCGGGTCACCACGGACGACGGTTTCAAGGGCGAGGTCAGCAGTGTCAATGTCCTGCGCCAGACGGTCAAGGTGCTGGTCAATCTGAATAAGGACGAGAAGGAAATCCGGGAATACAAGGTTTCCCAGCTGAAGTTCCGTCCCAAGAGGCGCAGGGAAAAGGGCCAGAGCAGGGAAGAGGTCAAAAACAACGCCGAGCTTCGCGCACTGGAAGCCCTTGAAAAGAAGGACGGTCCGGATAAGCCTGACAAGGAAAAAAAGGAAGGTAAAAGGGCAAGATCATGACCCTGCTGCGTGAGGGAGAACGTCTGGATGACCTGAACCGGAATGGTCTGCAGATCATTCAAAATCCCAGTAAATTCTGTTTTGGTATGGACGCTGTGCTCCTGTCCGGTTTTGCAAGGGCCGGAAAGGGCGACCTTGTCGCGGACCTGGGCACGGGGACCGGGATCATCCCGATCCTGATGTCGGCCAAGACGGAGGCAGCCCATCTGACCGGGCTTGAGATCCAGGCGGAAAGCGCGGATATGGCCAGACGGAGTGTGGCTTATAATCATCTGGAGGAGAAAATCAGCATCGAGGAGGGCGATATCAAGGAAGCGTCGCGGCTGCTCGGTGCTGCTTCTTTTGATGTGGTCACTTCCAACCCGCCATATATGGAATATACCGGGGGGCTGAAAAACCCGGAGCTGCCCAAGGCGATCGCCCGGCATGAAGTCCTCTGCAGTCTGGAGGATGTGGTGCGGGAGGCTTCCCGCCTTCTGAAAACGGGCGGTCACTTTTTCATGGTCCACAGGCCCTTCCGTCTGGTGGAGATCTTTGAGGTCATGACCCGTTACCATCTGGAGCCCAAGCGGATGAAAATGGTGCATCCCTTCGCGGACCGGGAGGCCAATATGGTGCTGGTTGAGGGTGTCCGGGGCGGACGGCCCATGCTCAAGGTGGAAAAACCTCTGATCGTTTATGAAAAGCCCGGCGTCTATATGCCGGAAATCTATGATATCTACGGTTATTAAGGCCGGGATTTTCTGTGCATGGAGTGAAGGATTTGGCTGGTAAATTATATCTGTGCCCGACACCGATCGGGAATCTTCAGGATATGACCTTCCGGGTGATCGAGACCTTAAAGCAGGTGGATCTGATCGCTGCGGAGGATACAAGAAACAGCATTAAGCTGCTGAAGTATTTTGATATTCATGTGCCCATGACCAGCTATCATGAGTACAATAAGATCGATAAGGCTCACTACCTGATCCGGCTGATGGGGGAAGGGCAGAACGTCGCCCTGATCACCGACGCGGGGACGCCCGGGATCTCCGATCCGGGTGAGGATCTGGTGAGGCTCTGCTATGAAGCGGGGATCGAAGTGACGTCTCTGCCGGGGCCGGCAGCCTGTATCACGGCCCTGACCCTGTCCGGCCTGCCTACCAGGCGTTTTTGTTTCGAAGGCTTTCTGCCGCCGGATAAAAAGGAAAGGCAGGAGGTTTTAGACCGCCTGGCCAAAGAGACCAGGACGACTGTTTTTTACGAGGCGCCCCACAGGCTTTTAAAAACGCTGCCCCTTCTGATCGAGGCAGCGGGCGGCGACCGTCAGGTGGCTGTGTGCCGGGAGCTGACCAAGAAGCATGAGACCGTCTTTAAGGGAACCCTTTTAGAAGCGCTTGATCATTATTCTCAGGAGGAGCCCAGGGGCGAGATCGTTCTTGTCCTGGCAGGCGTTTCAGTGCAGCTTCTGGAGGAAAAGGCCCGGCAGAAATGGGAGGACATGCCGGTGGAGGACCACCTGCAGATGTATCTGGACCGGGGTCTGGACCGTAAGGAGGCCATGAAGCGGACTGCGGCGGACCGGGGGGTCAGCAAGAGGGACATCTACAGCTATATGGTCAGTTATGAGGCCTCTGAAAAATAAAGAGTTTCGCGCGCGAAACTCTTATTTTTTACCCTTGCAGGCCTTGATATGTTTTTTCAGTTTTTTCCGGGTGCCCTTTGTAAGGCTGTGCTCCATCAGATGGGCCTGAGTGGAGGCGGTCTCCGCGTCCACACCCAGGATATCCGTAAAAAAGCGGTAGAGGACCTTGTAGTTCTCCAGAATGGATTCCGCAGCGTCGTAACCCTTTTCCGTCAGGACGATGCGGCCGTAGTGCTGATGGATGATCAGGCCCAGCTCCTGCAGGGAATGGAGGGCCCGGTTGACGCTGGGCTTGGAGATGCCCAGCTGAGAGGCGACATCGGTCACGCGGACCTCTTCCGCCAGCTGCTGCAGAAGATAGATCTCCCGCAGGTAGTCCTCCTGGGAGGCGGAAAGGCGTAGTATTTCATTGTCTGTGGCGGGATCTTTCATGGCAGCCTCCTTGTCCGGATGTTTTCGGGTCAGTTTCAGTATAACTGCCAGACCCGTCCGGCGCAAGAGAAAAAGGAGATTTCCTCTTGACAGGAAGCGCTGATCCCCCCTATAGTTAAGCTGACTGTCTGATGATCTTATAGGAGGTAAGATATGTCAAGAGAAGATTATAAAGAGGCTTTAAGGCTGGGCATGAAAGCCTACAGAAAGGCTGTCAGCAAGGGTGCTTATCCCTATCTCCCGGCTTTGGACGATATTTTATCCAACAGATCTGTGGAAAATGAGATCTCTCTGGGAATCGTGGAGGTTCCGGTGGACCTGATCGTGGGTACCCGTACGGCGGGCAGAACCACAGCCTTTGCCAATAATTTTATGCCCCTTCTGGATGAAAATACAGAATTTGCGTCCAAATGGATCTCTCTGTGCGGCTCTCTGATGGCGGAGGGTCTGCGGGATCCGGTGGTGGCCTATGAATATATGAATCATTACTATATTCTGGAGGGAAATAAAAGGGTCAGCGTCATGAAGTATTTCGGCGCCGGCTCCATTCCCGCCAAAGTGATCCGGGTGGTTCCCAAAAGGAATAACTCCAAAGAGAACCGTCTCTACTTTGAGTTTGTGGATTTTTACCGGCTCAGCCGGATCAATTATCTGAATTTTTCCCAGTCCGGCAGCTACAGAAAGCTGCAGAGCCTTGTCGGAAAGAAGCCTGACCAGGTCTGGACGGAGGATGAGCAGAGGATCTTCCACTCCTTTTACACCCGTTTTGAGGAGGCTTATAAGGGTAAGGCAGGCAGCAAGCCGCCCATGACCGTGGCGGACGCCCTTCTGATCTATCTGGATCTATATCCATTTGAGCAGTCGGTCACACAGATGCCTTCCAATTTCAGGACCAATCTGGATAAAAGCTGGGATGAGTTTCTGGCCGGCAATGCGGAATCTGCCATTGCCATCTCCACGGAGCCCGAAAGGGTCAGGACCAATATCCTGACCCGGCTGATCCCGGCCATGTCGGAGCGGACCACCATCCATAAGATCGCTTTTATTCATGACAAGTCTCCGGAGACCTCCGGATGGACCTACGGCCATGAGCTGGGCAGGCTCCATATCGAGCAGGTCTTTGCCGGTAAGATCAAAACCCTTGCCTATGATCACGTGGATCCGGGGAATCCCGAAAAGGTCCGGGAGACCATTGAGCGGGCCATCAGCGACGGCAGCGAGATCATTTTTACCACGACGCCCAAGTTTCTCAAGGCCAGCCTGCAGGCGGCCATTGACCACCCGGAGGTCCGGATCCTCAACTGTTCCGTCAATACCAGTCATCCCTATATCAGAACCTATTACGGCCGCATGTATGAGGCCAAGTTCCTGACGGGAGCCATTGCCGGCGCCATGTCCGAGAACAACCGGATCGGTTATATCGCGGACTATCCCATCTACGGCTCTATTGCCAATATCAACGCCTTTGCGCTGGGGGCCAGGATGACCAATCCCCATGCCAGGATCTATCTGGAATGGTCCAAGGTCAGGGGGCACCATGTGCACGATAATATGCGCAGAAACGGTATCTGCTACATCTCTGACCAGGATATCAAGGCCTCGGACGACAGGTCCAATACATTCGGTCTTTACGACGCGGACGGCAGGGACGGCAAGCCCGAAAACATGGCGATCCCGGTCTGGCACTGGGGCAAGTTTTATGAGCGGATCCTGAGAAGCATCGCCGACGGCGCCTATAAAAGTGCCGGACCGGACGGGGTCAGGGCCCTGAATTACTGGTGGGGCATGGCATCCGGCGTTATTGACCTGGTCTGTTCCAGTCATATGCCGGAGGGCGTCAGACGGCTGGTGAATCTGCTGAGAAATGATATCTGCAGCGGGGATTTTCATCCCTTCGCGGGCGTTATTTATGACCAGGAGGGCAATCTGCGTCATGAATCGGACAAGCCCATGCCGCCGGAGGAGATCGTTGAAATGAACTGGCTGGCTGACAACGTGGTCGGCTATATTCCGTCCGTTTCGGAGCTGGAAGAGGAAGCAAAGGAAATCGTGGAGATCCAGGGTGTCACCCTGGAGGACGCGGAGAAGCCGTAACGGAGAAAGGCTGGCGGAAAGATGAATATTCTTGTGATCGCAGACCAGCGGTCAAAAGCCCTTTGGGATTATTTTGAGCCGTCCAGACTGGAGGGTGTGGACCTGATCCTCTCCTGCGGGGATCTGCCGCCCCAGTACCTTTCCCTGCTGGCGACCTTTACACACGCGCCGGTCCTTTATGTCCGGGGCAATCATGATGACTGTTATAAAGAAACGCCGCCCGAGGGCTGCATCGATATAGAAGACCAGATCTATGAATTCCAGGGTGTGCGCATTCTGGGCCTGGGCGGATCCATGCGTTACAGAGACGGCATCAACCAGTACACAGAGAAAAATATGCGCTGGCGGGTCTTCAAGCTGGGCCGGACCTTAAAAAAGCAGGGCGGGTTTGACATTCTGCTGACCCACTCTCCCGCTTATCATCTGGGGGACGGGGAGGACCTGCCCCACACCGGTTTTCAGGTTTTCAATGAGCTGCTGGACAAATATCAGCCCAGATATTTTATCCATGGGCATATGCATCTGAATTACGGGATGCTGAAGAGAACGCAGCAGTATAATAATACCCAGATCATCAACGGCTTTGAACAGTATAAGTTTGAGTATGAAACAGGCAGGCGCCTTTAAAGCGCCTGCCCTTTTTTTACTGTTTCAAAAAGTCTTCAAAATAGTCCCGGATGATATCGAACTGGCAGGGACCGATGTCCAGAAGGAAGGTGTGGAAGGCCACAGGGTCGAAAGCATCGCCTAAGGTTTCTTCCGCCTCGGCCCGCATGCTGCGGATCTCCAGTTCGCCGATGCCGTAGGGCAGGTAGGAGGCCGGGTCGGTGACGATGGTGCGGAAGATCTCATGGGCGGTCTCCTCATCGCCGATGCCGTATTCGGACAGAAAGTCAGCCAGGTCTTCTTCGGTCCAGTCCTTTGTGTGGATGCCCAGATCCATCTGCAGATAGAGGCAGAGGGTCAGCTCTGTGTTGATGCGCCAGGCTTCGGCCAGGTCCTCTTCCATGCCCACATAATGGTTGGCCAGGGCTTCCACGTAGCTGGCCCAGCCCTCAACGTAACCCAGGAAATTCAGCTGGGTGCGGATGGGGACCGGATCATGGGAAATGAACCAGCTCTGCTGGTAAAGGTGGCCCGGGTAGCCCTCGTGGGCCAGGGTGGTGAAAAGGCTTAAGTCATCACCGATCTGCCCCTTGTTGATATAGATCACGTTCTGGTCCTTATCATCCATCGGCGGCAGCATATAGAAGGCAGGATTCATGCTCTCTTCCATGGAGGCCGGGACGTAATTGATGGTATAGTTTTTGGAAACGGCCGGCGGGAATTCATCTTCGATCGCCGTGGTCAGGGCATTCAGCATGTCCTCCGGACTGTCATAGGGAACCTCCGGCGCCTGATCCATCTGATCATAAAGGGCGGGGTTGGCCTGAATCAGGGTAAAGAGCTCTCCGTAGAGGGTCTCGATGGCATCCTCTATATAGTCGTCCAGCTCCTCGGCCGTCATATCGGTGCCTGTCTGCATGCGGATCAGGGATTCATAATAGGTATCTCCGTGCTCGAAAGCGCCGATACCCAGCGGATTGGTGCCGGTGCCCTTCAGGGCGGTGAAGGTTTCGATGACCTTTTCGTAAGCCGGGACCACGCATTCCCTGACAGCGGTCTCGTTTCTGGCAGTAAAGTCGGTGATCTGATCCTGAGTCAGGCCCGGGACACCTGCCACTTTATCCGGAAAGATGCTGATCAGGCTGATGCCGTCGGGGTCATCCAGCCATTCCCGGCAGGTTTTTATGACCTCGTCCGCGGATTCATCGGACATAAAGAGGCCGGCTTCACTCTTCTTCTGCTCAAAGGTCAGGGCGTCGTTTATATAGCGGGGCACATCCTCAAGCAGGACCAGATAATCCTCCACATCCTGAGCCGATCTCAGGGTATATTCGGACAGGACCAGTGGCAGCTGGGTCTGGAGACCTGACAGGCCGGCGAAGGGCTCCTGATAGTAAAAGAGCTCTTCGGTGTCATAGGTCAGCAGCATGCTCATGTATTTGTCCAGGATATCAAAGGTCAGGAACTGATCCTCCGTCAGACCGGTATCTTCATAGGACAGGAGCTGCTGATATTCGGCAGCCATTTCATCGTGGGAGGCCTGATCAAATTCGGTTTCTATGTCGCCCAAGCTGAGGGGGACGTCTTCTATGCCGTAGGCGTCCGGGTTTTTCAGGGCATAATGGAGGGTCAGCACATCTGTGGAGATGGTTTCCTTAAAAAGCTTGTCGGTGAATTCGTCAAAGGTCAGGGACTCTTCTGTTTCAGATGTTTTGGCCGTTTCAGGCGCGCTGCTCTCAGGTTTTTTTGCCCGGGAAGCGCAGGCCGTCGTCATCAGGACGGCGCAGAGGGTCAGGGCAGCAAGACGCCGCAGGGTGTTCTTTTTCATGGTTTTTCCTTTCAGAGAGTCTGTGTGATGTTTTTATTGTAGCATGAAACAGTGAAATATGTTATATTAAAATGTATGGACAAAAACGTTTATCAGGAGGCAGTTCACATGGAGAAAAAACCGTATTATATTACAACGGCCATTGCCTATACCTCGGGCAAGCCGCATATCGGCAATACATATGAGATCGTTCTGGCGGACAGTATCGCCAGGTTCAAGAGAATGCAGGGCTATGACGTACGTTTCCAGACAGGTACCGACGAGCATGGCCAGAAAATAGAGATCAAGGCGGCGGAGGCCGGCATCACACCCAAGGAATTTGTAGATAATGTCTCTTCCGAGATCAAAAGGATCTGGGATCTGATGAATACATCTTATGACCGTTTTATCCGCACAACGGATGAGGATCATGAGAAGCAGGTTCAGAAGATCTTCAAAAAGCTTCATGATCAGGGGGATATCTACAAGGGCTATTACGAGGGTAAATACTGCACGCCCTGTGAGTCCTTCTGGACGCCCAGCCAGCTGGTGGACGGCAAGTGTCCTGACTGCGGCCGCGAGGTCATTGACGCCAGGGAGGAGGCTTACTTCTTCAAGCTCAGCAAGTACGCTGACCGTCTGATCGACTACATCAATACCCATCCGGAGTTTATCCAGCCTGAATCCCGCAAGAATGAAATGATGAACAATTTCCTTCTGCCGGGTCTGCAGGATCTGTGTGTTTCCAGAACCTCCTTCAAGTGGGGCATTCCGGTGGACTTTGATGATAAGCATGTCATCTATGTGTGGATCGACGCCCTCAGCAATTACGCCACAGGTCTGGGCTATGATGCGGACGGCAATCACGGGGATCTTTATAAGAAGTACTGGCCGGCGGACCTGCATCTGATCGGTAAGGATATCATTCGTTTCCATACCATCTACTGGCCCATCATGCTGATGGCTCTGGGTCAGCCCCTGCCGAAGCAGGTATTCGGTCATCCCTGGCTCCTGGTGGGCGAGGGCAAAATGAGTAAGTCCAAGGGCAATGTCATTTACGCGGACGACCTGGTCCGTTATTTCGGCGTGGACGCGGTCCGTTACTTCGTTCTGCATGAAATGCCCTTTGACAATGACGGTTCCATCACCTGGGATCTGATGGTGGAGAGGATGAATTCCGACCTGGCCAATATCCTGGGCAACCTGGTCAACCGTACCATTTCCATGACCAACAAGTATTTTGGCGGCGTTGTTTCCAATCCGGGCGTCTGCGAGCCGGTGGATGACGACCTGAAAGCCGTGGCTCTGGCCATGCATGAGAAGGTGGACGGCAAAATGGAGAAGCTTCGTGTGGCGGATGCCATCAGTGAGATCTTCACCCTGCTGCGCCGCTGCAATAAATATATCGATGAGACTGAGCCCTGGAAGCTGGCCAAGGATGAGGCTTCAAAGGATCGTCTGGCGACCGTGCTCTATAATCTTTTGGAGGGTATCCGTATGTCCGCTGTGGCTCTGGCTGCTTTCCTGCCGGAGACAGCTGAAA
This sequence comes from uncultured Lachnospiraceae bacterium, assembly GCA_902787905.1. Lineage (GTDB taxonomy): Bacteria > Bacillota > Clostridia > Lachnospirales > Lachnospiraceae > UBA2912. Next base: position 1,370 of record CADAIF010000030.1, on the reverse strand, counting down.
AGATCCTTGATATGATCGGCACACAGCAGCGGGATTACCTGGCTCTGGATCAGTTCGGTCTTATGGAGACGGGCGTTAAGGTGACAGAAAAACCGCAGATCCTTTTCGCCAGGGTGGACCTGAATGAGCTTGTTGAAAAGCTTAAGGCTGACGGCGTGATCAAAGCCGCTGAGGAAGAGGCTCCGGCAGATGAGGCGGCCGAGGAAAAGGCTGAGGACGACGGTATCGACATTCCGGCCAAGGATGAGATCACTTACGACGATTTCGCGAAGCTCCAGTTCCAGATCGGTGAGATCATTGCCTGCGAGGAGGTCAGGAAGTCCAAAAAGCTGCTTTGCTCCCAGGTGAAGATCGGCAGCCAGGTAAGGCAGATCGTTTCCGGTATTAAGAAGCACTATTCCGCGGAGGAAATGGTGGGTAAGAAGGTCATGGTCGTGACCAATCTGAAGCCGGCGACGCTGGCAGGGATCCGTTCCGAGGGTATGATCCTCTGCGCGGAGGATGCCGACGGCAATCTTTCCCTGATGGTGCCGGAGAAGTCCATGCCCGCAGGCGCGGAAATCTGCTGATCAAGGGGATAAAGCCATTATGATCTTTGATACACACGCCCATTATGACGATGCGGCTTTTGACGAGGACCGGGAGACGCTTCTGGCCGGCATGGCGGATGCGGGTATCGGCCGGATCGTCAATATCGGCACTGCGCCGGATACGATCAGAAACAGTATCCGTCTGGCGGAAACCCACCCCTTTATCTACGCGGCTGTCGGGGTCCATCCCTGCGATATCGCAGGTCTGGATGAGGAGACCTTTGACTGGATGCGTGAGCAGACCCGCCATGAAAAGGTGGTCGCGGTGGGTGAGATCGGCCTGGATTACTACTGGGTGAAGGATCAAAAGGAGCGCGACCGGCAAAAATACTGGTTCTGCAGGCAGCTGGAGCTGGCCCGGGAGGAAAAGCTTCCCTTCTCCATTCATTCCAGAGAGGCCGCAAAGGATACCCTGGATATTGCCAAAGAAATGCATATCGGGGATATCGGCGGGGTCATGCACTGCTATTCCTATTCCGTGGAGCATGCCAGGGAATACCTGAATATGGGAATGTTTCTGGGCATCGGCGGCGTGGTGACCTATAAAAACGCCCGGGTGCTCAAGGAGGTTGCAGCCTATGCGCCGCTGGATATGCTGGTGCTGGAAACAGACTGTCCTTATCTGACGCCGGTTCCCTTCAGGGGCAAGCGGAATTCTTCCATGAACCTGCCCTATGTGGCGGCGGCTATTGCCGAGATCAAGGGTATCAGCCCGGAGGAGGTCATTGAGACCACCTGGAATAACGGCATGCGGCTGTACCGCATGGTTCAATAAATACA
>CADAIF010000029.1 GCA_902787905.1 uncultured Lachnospiraceae bacterium | reverse complement strand
GAATGTATCCTCCTTGTGTCACACTCTGTTTGCATGGCAAATCCCCATTATCCCTTTTATTATACCTGTTTTCTTCCAGTTTTTGTATACGAGGATCGTGCTATGATATATGAGGATTGTGCCTTTGACGGTCATGAAAACCACCGCGAAAAGCGGCGGCACACTGGCGATTCAATCCCATCTCGCCATCGTGCCGCCTGCCTTGCGCGGTGTCCCTTCGTCTGTTCTTTTGTTGCCATTTTAGGGTAGATGAGAACCCCTATCCGCGATCATCGAACGCGAGTCCTTCCTGAAGTACTGCATTTGTCGATGGCCCGTTCTTCCTCCAACGCAGCGTCACCACCGTTCCTCCCTCCGGCAGTGCGTCAATATCCACATCGCTGTCCGCACCCTTACAGATAGCCAGACGATTGTGGATATTGAGCAGGCCGACCCTGTGGGTTCGCTTTCCGGTGCGCAGCGTCTCGCGGATTTCCCGCGCTTTCTCAGACGAAATTGTATTCCCGTTGTTCGCAACCGTCAGATAAACCCACTCGGCATCCTCCCAAACGCGTACCGTTACAAGAAGCCCATCCTTGGGATGGCCGCCGTGTTGGGCGGCGTTTTCGATCAACGGTTGGAGGGTAAACTGAGGAATAAGCTCTTCCTTCAACGCTTCCTGAACATGGTATTCCATCTTAAAATTGTTGGCATAGCGCAGATTCATCAGCCGCGAATAATGCCCGACATGCTCAAGCTCCTTCTGGATCGGCCATTGAACACGCAGCTCCCGCACCACAGGGCGGAGCACCTCGCCCAGCTCGATCAGCATATCGGAAACCACCTCCGCGCCCATCAGCGATGCCTGCCACCGTATCGCCGTGATGGAATTGAGGATCATGTGTGGGGTGATGATGGTTTGCAGATCCTTCATCTCCAGCTCCAGGCGCTCCCGCTCCATGCGCCTGATGGTGTCCATCTGTTCTTTCAGGGCGACGCTGGCCTTGTCCAGCTCCCGCCCCATGATCGCAAATTCCCTGGATTGAAAGCGGGCCCCCGCCACGGGGGCACTGTCTCCCTGGCCAAGGCAAGCGATGGCCGATCTCAGCGTGTTGACGCCCCGTATGAACCTTCTCAGCAAAAACAGGTAGACTACCACGCCTCCGGCAAAAATGAAACCGGCAATCATCCATACATAGAGCTGTATCCTTCTGATGATACGCTCATATTCCGCCATGGGCACCTCGCGCGCCAGCGTCCATCCGGATACGTCAAGCGGCATGGTGAAGACACACCAGGATTGATTTTGATCGTTTTTGAACACGCGGCCATTGCTCTGCTCCGATACCAGTGTTTGAGGATCAAGCCCACTGTCGCCGCCCTGTCTGAAAAACTCCGCGCCATCCGCCGTGAACAGGTGCAGCGCGCTGCTGCCGTCGTCCAGCAGACTGAACATATCCCTGAAAACCGCGTCGTCCATCAGCATCAGCGCATAGCATTCTCCCGCCTCAACACTGACAAACTTCCACGCCGCCGCCATGACAGAATCGGGCAGCTTGTCGCTTTCATACCCGTAAAGCTCCGAACCGGTCAGCGGGCCGATCCATACGGTTTGCCCACTGGGCAGGCTTGTGATCCGGTCGATCCAATGCTCCGGCAGCGTCAAGGCATCCGGGCTGTCCTTGAAGAGGTTGCTGTTCGGCAGCGCCCCGAACATGCTGCCATCCGGGCGCATAAACATAAGACCATAGATGGCGCTGTGGCGATTGATCTCCGAACGCAGATAATCCCTGCATTCCATGCGGGCGCGTATGAGCTTCGCGTCCGTCTCAAACTGATGGCGCACGTAACCGGTGACTCTGGAATCGACAGCGATCACCTGCGCGTCATCTATGGAGGCGCTCACCGTCTTGCCCAGCTGGTCCGCAATGGCCTGGTGGGCTGTGTCATTTTTGCAGATCACGATCAGGCCTGTCGTATCCTTGTCGATGCGGTGCACAATCCCGGGTCGCAGAACACCGTTGATGGAGGATAACTGATCCCCGCAGTGGTGCATGACTGCGTTGACGATGGTCCCGCTGTAGTGGCCGGGGGCCGGATGGACCACCATGTCTTTGGGTTTATTGATCACCAGCAGGTCCTCATCCTCATAAACGATGTCCAGGGGGATATCTTCGGCCTCTATATCGAGCTTTACAGGCTCAGGAAGGCGTATCAGGACGGTATCCCCTGTACTTATGCGGGTGCTGGCTTTGACGGGCTTCTGGTTGACAGAAACGGCCTCATTTTTGATGATCTTCTGCAGATAGGACCTGGACATGTCAGGCATAAGAATGCTTAAGTACTTGTCGATCCGCAGATCATCGTAGCTTTCGTCTATGACAAATCGGCGTTCATCCATCTGTCTTTCTTACTGCTCCTTTTTCTTTTTGCGAAGACTTAAGAATTCCAGATCCTCATCTTTGTAATAAAACAGGCCTAAGCTGATGAAGAGAAAGGAACCGCAGGTCACATAGATATCCGCCACATTGAAGACGGGGAAATTGATCAGCTCGAAATAGAGAAAATCCACGACAAAGGCCTGACGTACACGGTCGATCAGGTTGCCCACGGCGCCGGCAAAGATCAGGATGCCCAGGATTTTCAGGGGCAGCATGTGCCGGGTGTCGGGAATGCGGGCATAAAGGAAAGCGATGACCACCAGGACGATCAGGGTAAAGATGATAAAGCCCGTGGTCTGATTCTGAAACATGGAAAAGGCGGAGCCTCTGTTTTCCAGATACATGAAACGGAAAACACCGTCGATCAGGGAGATGCCTTCAATCCCTTTAAGGGTAGCGACAGCCCACATTTTAGTCGCCTGGTCCAGAAGGACAAGGAGAAAAACCAGGACGGCGGCAATTGAAAATTTCTTAAACATAGTTGCTTGATTCCTTTGTTCAGCGGTCCTCTTCTGCCCCTTTGACCAGGCAGAAGGCAGCCGCGTCTGTGATTTCGTCCATCGTCAGATCGTCTCTGATAACGGCCCTGCCGATCGACTCAAGTAAGATGAAGCGGATACGGCCCTTGTTCATTTTTTTATCAGACAGAGTGGTTTCAGCCGTTATTTCGGCGGTCAGCCGGTCTGTGCGGACAGGCAGCTTAAAATCCTGAAGGGTCTGTACGATTTCTTCAAGATCGGAAGTGCTGATCATTGACCTTGACGCGGACAGGCGGGCTGCGCCTGTCATGCCGATAGCGACACACTCACCGTGAAGCAGAGAAAAATCCTTCAGCTTTTCTATAGCATGTCCCAGGGTGTGACCGAAGTTAAGAAGAGCTCTTTCTCCCTGCTCCCGGGGGTCATTTTCCACGACCTCCTGCTTGATCTTACAGCTTCTGAAGATCATTTCAGTCATCACGGACGGGTCCTGAGCCAGGATGGCCTCTCTGTTGGCTTTCAGCCATTCATAATAGGCCTTATCCTTGATCAGACCGTGTTTGATGATCTCACCCAGACCGGAAATGTACTCCCTTTCCGTCAGACTGTGCAGGGTCTGAACATTGGCGTAGACCAGTGATGGATGATGGAAGGCGCCGACCATGTTCTTACAGGCCCTGAAATCCACGCCTGTTTTGCCGCCGATGCTGGAATCCACCTGAGCCAGAAGACTTGTGGGGATCTGTATAAAACGCATGCCGCGCATATAGGTGGCGGCCGCAAAGCCTGTCAGATCACCGGTGACGCCGCCGCCCAGGGCGGCCAGGACATCGCCGCGTTCATAGTGCTCTTCGACCAGGTGTTCATAAAGATCCTGAACGGTATCCAGGTTTTTACGGCCTTCTCCTGCTTCGAAAACAAAGGAAGTGACCAGGCCGCAGACAGGGGCCAGATTTGCCTTGACAGTGTCCAGATACAGGGGAGCCACATGAGATTCCGAAACAATACAGATTTTTCGGCCTTTGGGATTAAGGGCTGATACGGCCTTGCCCAAAGAGGCAAAGTCATCCGTTAAATAAATCGGGTAAATGGGCTGCCCCTGGTCATGTATGGTCAGCTGACGCATAAATACCTCCGGTAAAGTTGAAAGAAGCGCAGGTGCATGCACACGCTGCGCTTAAATTAACGCTTTTTAAATGATTCCCTTTAGTCTTTCTTTTTATTGTCAAAGATATCACTGAAATCCTTGATCATGGAATCATCCGTGGAGAGGGTTTCATCAAAGTCATCCTCCTGCTCCGTCTTCTCCTGCGCATCCGATTCGCCTTCACTGATTTTCTCACCGGAATTGACAGGGGAAGCCTGAAGAACATCCAGATGCTCGGCAGCGGCCTTTTCAAGGCCTTCCATATCCTCGGCAGCCGCCTTGAATGAGAAAGCCTCGGAATCCAGCAGCTGGATCTGGGCATCGGCCAGAGCCCTGTACTGAGCCTTATAGCTTTCATATTTCTTCATGAGCAGATCCATCTGCCCGCGGACACGCTCAAGATCCACCTTGGCATCCGCCACGATAGACTGAGCCTTTAAAACGGCCTCCTGCTCGATGACGATGGCATTCTTTTTGGCGGATACGACGGTTTCCTCCGCTGTTGTCTCAGCCAGAACAAGGGCTTTCTGGAGAGATTTCTCGATTTCCTTGTAGTGGTTAAGGCTTTCGGTCATATTGTCAAGTTTCTCTTTAAGAGACATATTTTCCTTGTAAAGCTCCTCATAGGCGGAGACGACCTGGGCCATAAAGGTGTCAACATCAGCCTTCTGGTAACCCATACCGCTGCCCTTAAAAGATTTACTCTGTATTTCAATCGGTGTCATGATCATGATGTATTCCTCCTTTTGAAATTATTCGTCCTCGATGATGGCGCTGCCAAGAGAAGGCAGGCTGATGCTGCCGGATGCGTATTCTTCAAGATCCCCGGTGATATCAATATTCTTCGGTGTGAAAACCGCAATGATATCAGAAAGGAGTTTCACATCTCCTTCAATGGCGTAGGTGGCGCCGGAAACCATGTCGACAATACGCTGCCTGGTCGCTGTATCGATATTATCCATATTGACGATGACCGCCTTGCCATCAATGACAGCGTCACAGATTTCCTCAGCTGAATCGATGTCGATCGGTTTTAAAATACAAACTTCCATACTGTTGTAATAGGACCTTCTGGTGTCAGTGCTTCTGCCCCTGTTCATGGAAACTACCCTGGAAGAACGTGCGCGCGGAGCAGTCTGCCTGGCGGCAGCTGTTTTTCTGGCCGGCGCTGTATCCTCAAGGTCGTCGATATCGTCGTCATCGTCGATATCATCATATTCACCGGTACTTGTGCGGGCCGCAAAGGTCCTTTTATTCTCCTTCTTTTTCTGGCTGCGGCCGCCGAAAATTCCCTTTTTCTCCTTTTTGTCAGCGTTTCCCCGCAAGAAGGCTTCCTGAGCCTCATCATCCTCCGGCTCGTCGTCGAGCTCTTCGGTATCATCAAAATCGTCCGGGTATTCGTTATCATTCAGATGCATTTTCTGCATAAATCCTGACAGCAGTTTACTCATAGATCGTGCTCCTCTTCGTTTTTGCTCTATATCTGATAATTTCTTTCTCCGAAAATACTGGTCCCGACACGGACCAGGGTGGCACCTTCCTCAATGGCGACCTCAAAGTCGCCGGACATACCCATGGAAAGCTCACTCATAAAAACATTATCAATGTTTTTCGAAGCGATGTCAACCGATAATTCCTTCAATTTGCGAAAATAGGGACGGTTGGTTTCAGGATCCTCCGTGAAAGGCGCGATGGTCATCAGACCCCTGATTGTCAGATGCGGAAGAGCCGCGATCTCACGGATCATCGCCGTTGTCTCCTCACAGGTGACGCCGAATTTGGAGTCCTCTTCCGCCACATTGACCTCGATCAGAATATCCACATGACAGTTTCTGGAAGCCGCTTCTTTTTCAATCTGCTCTGCCAGACGAAGAGAATCCACAGAGTGGATCATAACGACCTTATCCACGATATATTTGACTTTATTCCTCTGCAGATGGCCAATCATGTGCCAGCGCAGATCACCGGGCAGCTGCCCGTATTTATCCACCAGCTCCTGGACCTTGTTTTCACCGAAGTCCCGGATCCCGGTGCCCATCACTTCCCTGATGTCTTCCACGGGCTTTGTTTTGCTGACCGCGATCAGAGTAACGTCAGATCTGGCCCTGCCGCTTCTTTCGCAGGCCGCAGCTATTCTTTTTTCTACTTCCGCAACATTTTCTGTAAGCAATTTGATCCCTCCGTAACGCAGTGTGATCAGTAGATCACCTGTCCTTCATGTACACTGCTGCCATCCAGAACAATATGGTCGTAAAGGGTAATGCCGACACCGGCCTTATCCTCGATGATGCAGTAATCACCATAGGCATAGGGATGACCGATCAGACGGAAATCCGCATAGCCTTCATTGATATTATAAACACCTTCCAGCTGGGCCGTCGTGCTGACGGTACAGACCTCATCTGTGTCGGGCCGGACAAGAACCGTGCCGCCTTCCAGATCATTCACATCCAGATAACGGAAGCTGTTGGCAACAGCCGCCTCAGCCTCAGCAATAAGCTCCTCATCCGCCTCGGCGGCCTTCAGAGCATTCAGATAATTGATTTTTTCCAGATCATCCACCTTGGTGTAGATGTTCGGTTTGATAAAGGAGATGCTGCCGTCGCTTTCCCGGACATAAAAGCCCTTTTCACTGCTCTCGGGATTCGTTACCACATATTCTGCCGGAACCATATAATAGTCCCTGGAAGTGATGGAGGACAGGGGGATTTTGTAGCCCTTATGGCTTTCCCAGACGACCTCCAGGTCCAGATAACGTTCATTGCAGTAACGGACCATATAGTTGGAAAAGGAAAGACTGACAAAGCTCTCTCCGTCATTTTCAAAGACCTCCACATTGGCGGTCGTATTGATCTGGTCCCGGGTGAAGGTCACATTGACGGTGTCATGTTCCTTGAAGAGCTCCAGCTGGGCCTCAGACGGATAAAGGATCACTTCCCAGTTGTCCGCCTTGACGATTTTGTAGGCAGGACTGCCGCTCTCGATATAGGAACCGGCTGTGATCTGGGACTTGTCACTGCCGGCGCCGGAAAAGAGGTCACTGCGGATATCACGCCGGCTGAGATTTTCCATCCCGTCGATGGTATAGCTGACGACCCCGTAGGCCGGGGCCTTCATTATGCTGTAGGCACCCTGTCCGTGTGTGCTCAGGTAATTGATATTGCTTCGGCTGATCACACGGTTGACCACATTGCTCAGCTGATAATCCAGTGTCTGAGCCTCGTCAAAACGGCTGTCGGAGAAATTGGTGTTGAAATTTTTGATCAGCTCTCGGATGTCACTGTAGTCGGAATCCGTCAGGGTAAGACTGGTCTCCCGCGGAGCGTCATTATCACCGGACCGGGTATTGATGATACAGACATTACCATTCTTTGCTGATTTTTCACTGTCATTGACATAATAGTTGATATAGCCGCTGCTGCCTGCGTTAACGACAGCCTCATCCCTGAGGGCCAGACCCGTGAAGCTGTCGCTGCTGACGATCTGACCGGAGGAGACCTCCACGAATGAAACATGGCTCCTGGTCAGATAGGCACCGAGATTGGCGACGATATAGATAAAGATGACAACGAAAAAGATCAGGCCGATATTAAAATGACTGTGCCTGGGATGCTCAGCCTGAGTCTGGGACTGTGCCATTCGTTCACCTCGCATTCTTTTTGATCAGGGCGGAATTGAAACCCGCTCTTACTATCATACCATATATCAGGGAAATAATAAATAAAAAAATAAAGGCACAGCCTGTTTGAAGGCTGTGCCTGAAACTGATCCGGGTTTACAGGGAAATGATGATATCCTTCCTGAACTCCTCCGGAATATCATCGGCATCGATGGAGATGCTGATCACAAAGTTGACATTGAACTTCTGGGAGATATCCGTGAGTTTGGATAATACATAACCGACATATTCATCTGATGTGCTGGCGATTGTCAGGAAACTGTCGAGGAAAAGATCCTCAAGGTCGCTGTCCTGAGAGATCAGGCCGCAGACAAACCCGATAAAAGCATCATAATTGTCGACCGGGTAATCGCCCATGTTGATCAGACGGATACGATTGCTCAGCTCGTACATATGCTTGTTGTTTTTGTCAAGATAAACAACGTTGCCTTCGGCTTCCTTGACACATTCATTCGCTTTCTGAATGAGGAATTTTGTTTTTCCCTTACCTTTAGCACCAGATATAATTTGTATCATTCAAATCTCCTCCTGAAATATGCAAGTTGCATACTAGTATTTTTATTTAACCTCATTATAGTATAATTAAGACGAAAAGACAATGCTTAATTCCCAATATTTGCTAATAAATTTGACATACTCTCGTAAAGGGTGTCTTTGTCCGGACAGCCCAGAAGTACAGAAATATACCCCTTCCCGGCACTGTCTTCCACATAGAGAATCAGGCAGAGGCCGGCCTTGTCGGTGGTTCCGGTTTTGCCGCCCACGACGATCACGCCTTCAGGGGGCGTGCGTTTGCCCAGCAGGTAATAATTGGTGGAATCCCAGGTCTTGCTGACCGTTTCGCCATTGTGTGTATAGGTGCCGGTGTAGCCGGACTGGGCGATGGCATCCCTGAATTCATCATACTTCAGACACTCATTGAAGATCAGGTAAAGGTCATAGGCTGTGGTATAGTGATCCGGATCATCCAGCCCGTTGGGGGTCACAAAATGTGTATGGGTGGCACCCAGCTCCGAGGCGATCCGGTTCATCTCTTCACAGAAGGCCGCCATATCCCCGCCGCTGACTGCGGAAGCCACGGCATTGGCCGCGTCATTGCCTGAGTAGATCAGCATGGAGTAAAAGAGAGTTCGAAGGGAAACCACATCTCCCGGCACATAACCGCAGACCTGCGCGTCGTAAATGTCGATGACCACATCATCCGTCAGGGTGAATTCCGTATCGAAATCAATGCCTGACCGGAGAGCCGTCAGGGCCGTCAGGATCTTGGTGATACTGGCCGGAGGCATCTGGTCATAGATGTGATGCGCGGCGATGACCTGGGCATCTGTGGTGCCGGTCAGGAAAATCTCGCTGGCATCCACGCCGGACATGGCATCCGCGCCAAGGCCGCTGCTGCTCTCATCCATGGAGACGATGCCCAGCTCCTGGGCGAAGCGCTCGAAAGTATCTGCCGGCAGGACCGAGGCAGCGGCTGCATTCCGGTCCGTACTGACAATGTTATAAGGTTTTAAATAGTCTGTCTGACGCTGACAGCCGCATAGCAGAGTCAGCATCAGACAGACCGACAAAATGATTTTTTTCATATGAAACTCCATTGGATCATTTATAAAATTCACGCCATTCCAGATCGCCGCGGTCCAGGGCTTTGATCAGAAGCTCCGCTGTGGCCAGATTGGTCGCGATCGGGATATTGTGGGCGTCACAGAGACTGACGATCGCATGGGCATTGGGTTCATGCCGCTTGGGTGTATAGGGATCCCTTAAGAAGATCATCAGATCGATATTATTGTGCTCGATCTGGGAGCCCAGCTGCTGCTCTCCGCCAAGATGGCCCGCCAGGAATTTATGTATATTCAGATTCGTGACTTCCTCGATCAGGCGTCCGGTGGTGCCGGTGGCGTACAGTTCGTTTTTTGCCAGGATGCCACGGTAGGCGATACAGAAATTCTGCATCAGCATTTTTTTGGTATCATGCGCTACAAGACCGATATTCATTTTTTTACCTCCTGTTTCGCTGAAGACCTACATTAAGAACAAGGCCAATGCATAGACAGTTACTCAGCAGTGAACTCAGACCATAACTGACAAAGGGAAGCGGAAGTCCCGTGTTGGGAAGGATCCCTGTCGCAACACCGATATTGACGAAGGTCTGGAATGCAATGATGCCGGAAACGCCGCAGGCGATCAGCCGTCCGGTCATGTCACGGGCATCCTTGGCGATCTGAAGACATTCAATGATGATCAGTATGATCAGACCGATCACGATACAGCAGCCGATAAAGCCCAGCTCCTCTCCGACGATGGCAAAAATAAAGTCTGTCTGAGGTTCTGAGATAAAGTTGCCGCCTTTTACGGATGTGATCGTATTATTGTTCAGGCCTTTGCCGGTCAGCATGCCCGAACCGATCGCCATGATCGAATTATACTGCTGATTATATGTGGTCAACAGATAATCTGACGGATGCAGAAAGCTCATGATACGGTCCAGCTGATAGGATTTGAGAAGGATCTGTCCCGGCTGCTGGATATACCAGATCAGCAGGCCGCCCGCGGGAAGCAGGACGCCCAGGATACCGCCGATGATCTTCCAGCTCAGACCGGCTGAAAACATGAGCACGCAGAAAAGGAAGGCAAACACCAGTGTTGTGGACATATCCGGCTCGATGTAGATCAGACCCATGGGAATGATATACAGGAAAAAGGTGCGGATGATGGTCCCAGGCGAGTTGATCTTGTCCTTATGCTCGTTGATAAAGTGTGAGAAAACGATCAGGACAATGACCTTGCTCAGCTCGGAGGGTTGCAGTGTACCAAAGCTTCCCAGCCTGAACCATCTGGTGGCGCCATTCACATTTATGCCAAAAAACTTAACTGCAATAAGTATCACTATATTCATAGTGTACAAAAACCAGTCGAATTTTGCAATATAATTATAGTCAATTAAGGAGAAAAAAATCATAATGATGCCTCCGCCGACGAAACCGATCAGCTGTTTCCGGGCGTATCCGTCGGCCGCGCTGTTGATGACCATGATGCCGAGGATACCGAGGATCATCACATAGATCAGCAGACGATAATTGTACATTCTGGGATTATACAGAGATGTATGGTATCGTCTGAAGGGAAATCTGAAATCCAATCTGTGCCTCCTCTTTCTTAGTCTGTATTGCCCATGCTGATATCGGGCACATTGGCGCACCTGACATTTTCCTGGACAGGTTCTTCTTCATCATCAGCGGGCTGGCTGCTCTGGCTCTTGGTGGGGACATTGAAGTAGTAACACATGATATCCGCGTAAAGATCCAGAACCTTGGAGGAACCGTAGCCATTGGGAATGACGATGGTGGCGCTCACCTCGGGAGACTCATAAGGCGCATAGCCTGTGAAAAGGGCGTGAGGCGGCCTCAGCTCCGATTCCTGAGCGGTACCGGATTTACCTGCCAGGGTCACGTCCAGACCACCCATTTTATCATAGTAGGAAGACTCGTTGCAGACCAGATACATGCCCTGATGGACCAGGTCCCAGGTCTTCTGGGAAACATCGATCTGTCTGACAAGCTCCGGCTCATGCTCCATGATCACAGTGTCATTCTGACCGGTGATACTGCCGACGATCGTCAGATTGTAAAGACTGCCGGAATTGGCCAGGGCCGTGGTATAACGGTTGATCTCAGCTGCCGTAAAGTTGTTGGTGCCCTGACCGATGGCGGAACGGACACAGCTCTCGTCGGAGATATGCGGTTCGCCTTCATTCAGTTCCAGACCGGTCACCTCATTAAAGCCAAACTGCTCTGCGTATTTCTTCAGGGTGGCCAGGCCCTTGGCATTATTCAGGCCTTCACCCTCAACCAGACCCATCAGATAACCTACATCATAGAAAAAGTAGTTGCAGGAATACTCGATGGCAGAGACGACGTTGACACTTCCGTGACCACCCTTGTTCCAGCAGTAGGCATGGGGCTCGACCAGAGAGAATTCCACGTTATCGTAGATATAATAGTTCTCGTCGATCACACCCTCTTCCAGGGCCGCAATGGCGACCAGCGGCTTATAAGTGGAACCGGGAGCCATGGTCTGCTGGGTGACACGGTTATAGAAGGGCGACGCCCCATTGTTGACCAGAGAGGCAAAATAGGCGACATCATTGACCCGGTTCGCGTCATAACCCGGGTAGGAAACCAGGGCCTTGACCTCACCCGTATGGACATCTGTCAGGATAAAGGAACCTGAACAGGGATCCAGGGCCAGCATATCCGGCGTGATCTCCATATAGAAGATCTTTTTGTACATGAAGTTATAGGGAGAAAGACTGCCTGACATCAGGGCATTGTAGTCTTCATCCTTCTCCAGGACATCCTGCTCGTAAAGCAGCTGACATATATCACGGCCGTTGATATAATTGCTGTCCAGCATATAGTAGTAGGCCTTTTTGATAAAGTCCGTATCACTGCTGATATGCAGACCGATATAGTCAAGAATGGCCGCGTAGATCTCATCAGCGTCAAGGTAGGCATTCTCCATTCCCAGCAGGGACAGATTGACATGATCGCCGACGATATAATATCTGAGCAGAGTTTCAAAGCTGATCTCCTGATTCGTCCAGGAAGTGATGACACTGTCTCCGGACGCGATGGCCTCCGTATTCAGGACACCCTCATTCCTGAGGAAACTGTAGATCAGGCTGATATAGCTGTAATATTCATCATTTAAGGAAGACCGTCTGGTCTTCATCTGACCGGGCAGGGCCGAGATGATATTCTGCTGGTAATCCAGATAATACTGCCAGAAGGCCTTCTCCGCCTGCGTGGCCGTTTCGGACTGCAGATGGGACAGACTGATGGTATTATTATCGATCAGGGCGAAGTAATAATCCTTGATGGGGATCAGCATATCCTCATTATAATCCGGATCCACTTCATCCGTCATATAGGCCAGAAGGATGCCTGCGATCCTCTCTTCCAGCATATCATAAGCCTTTTTCTGCAGATCGGCATCAATGGTCAGGTGGATGTCATTGCCCGGAATGGGATTCACGACATCCGATGAGCCCAGGACACTGCCGAGACTGTTGACATAAAGGGTCTGGGACCCCTTGGTTCCCTTCAGCTCGGACTCATAAAAGGACTCGATACCGGTTTTGCCGATCATATCATTATTGGAATAATTCTCATCCCCGGCCTCCTGTTTGGCGGCCAGTTCATCTTCGGAGATGGAGCCGATATAACCGGTGATGTTGGAGAAATATTTGCTGTCTGAGTAAACCCGGGTGTAATCCTCTTCCACCGTCACGCCGGGAAGGACATCCGTGTTCTCCTTGACAGCGGCCACCAGCTTGTCATTGACATCCGCGGCCACCTGGACAGAGAGATATTTCTCGTAACGCTTCATATAGAGGTCAAAACGGAC
>CADAIF010000028.1 GCA_902787905.1 uncultured Lachnospiraceae bacterium | reverse complement strand
CCACCAGCTCGCCGGGGATCATCTTCGCCTTGGTATGAAACTGCGCCTTATATTTCCTGTTGTCTACCCTGGTCTCACCGGAGGTCACGATCAGCACCGGCTGATCCTCCACCAGGAAGGACATGGTCTTGGCGATCCGGTCAGGCTCCGTCCCCAGAGCCTGGGCTGCCAGGGCCACCGTGGCACTGGACCGGTCGGGGATAATGATCCGGCCGTCCATCTCTGTGCCTTCAAAATACTGTCTTACTTTCTCAACGGACATGGGTCCTTACGCTCCTGTCTCTTCTTTTTTTCCGTCCTCTTCGCCGCCCGGGGCACTGCCCTCTGAAACGGCAAAGTCCAAAAACTTTCCAAGGGCATCCATCCCCTCGCCGGTGATGGCGCTGACGCAGAAAATGGGGTCCGCGCCCGCCAGCTTTAAAAGCTCCTTCGCATCTTCAATCTGACGCGGCGTCGCGATATCGATCTTGGTCACCACGCCTGCGCAGGGGATGCCGAAGGCACCGGTCTGGCCCGGCGAGTAGAAAAACTGCTCGCGGCTGGCATCCTGGACAAAGATCACCTGATCCACATCGGTGGAGGTCACCATCAGGGACTTTAAGTAGACCCTGTTTTCCAGGTACTCGCCCGGGGTATCGATGGTGGTATTGACCACCTCGACCGCCTGGGTCTTTTTATATTTCATTTCAAGATGGTTCAGATACTGGCAGATCGTCGTCTTGCCGCTGGCGACGCTGCCGATAAGCAGAAACTTTTTCATGATCTTGTTATCTGGGCCGGAGCAAAGTGCAGGACATTCTCCAGCACCCGGAGCACATCCTTCACCGCGGCCTCCACATCGGCCACATCCCCGTTGATGATCAGGGAACCGTTGAACCGGTCCACGAAAACGACCTCCACGTTGGCCGCCTTGATGGCCACATCGGCCCCTATGATGGCGCCTTCACTGGGGGTAATGGTCATAATGCCCAGAGCCCCCTCATGCTCGCCGATCACGCCCAGCTTCTTGTACAGGGACCTGTCGGGATTGGCGATCACATGAGCCAGCGTCACCTGTTTGCCGGGGACGAACTCCTGTATGATACGCTGTTTCTCCTGAAACTCCATGCTTCCTCTTTCCTTTACAGCTTTGATCAGATCAGTGAATCGAAGATCTCACGGCGCGGGTTGGGAATGACCACCTGGGAAACCAGCATTCCCTCGGCGTTCTTGTTATGAATGCCCGCCTCCACGGCCGCGCGCACGGCCGCCACCTCGCCGGTCAGGACCACAAAGGACTTACCGCCGATGCCCGTACCCAGACGCACATCGATCAGATCCACTTCGGCCGCCTTGACCGCCGCGTCCGCCGCGTAGACAGATGCGGTGACACTGAAAAATTCCATGACGCCCAGGGCGCCGACCGTCTCAAATTCCGAAGCCAGATTGATGGCCCGGATCACCTGGGGATGAACCCTCGGGATCACGCAGGAATCCACCGTATTGGCCCCGCCGATACGGGCGCCGGCCTCCATGGAGGACTTGACCGCCGCCACCTCCCCGGTGAACAGGATATAATACTTGCCCGGACAGCCGGCTTTGGCGAATAAAAGGCGCACTTCGGCGGTCTTAAGAATGGCGTCCGCCGCCTCCACGCCCTTCGCGATACTGTTTAATTCCAGAAAACCAATCGTCTCAAGCATCCTTTGTCACCTCTATGATGATGGACGTTTCTGTCAGATGCACCCGCCCGCTGATGCTGGCGTGAAGGCAGGCACCCATAGCCCCCTCCGGACAGGCAGCGATCAGCTGACCCTTCTGCACCTGCGCGCCTTCACTGACCACCGGCACGGCGGGCGCGCCGATATGCATCTTAAGCGGCAGCGTCACCTGATCAGCCCCGGCCTCGGTGAAGACATGTCCTTCTAAATGATAATAGTCCGCAACGCCCACTCTGGCCGCGATCCTGGCCGTGGGCACCTTGCGCTCCTCCCGGTTTGCATCCGGGGTGAAAACATCGCCCTGACGCTCATAGCGGATCCCGGCCCGGGCCAGTTCACCCTTTAAAAGGGCATTGACCTTCCTGGGCTGCAGACCCATGGGACAGGCGTAGACCTCACAGATCCCGCACTCGCAGCAGATGGCGGCCTGACGGATATCCTCATCCTCCAGGATCTCGGACATATCCGTACACATGGCCATCTTCCGCATGATGCGGTGCGGCTGCAGGGGATGCCCCAAAAGATGTCTGGGACAGAGCTGGGTACAGTAAGAACACTGGATACAGGCCGCCCTGGCCCGGTTCAGTGTATGACGGATCTGCGTCTTGCGGTGCAGGTCGATGGCACAGTCCTCAGGCAGGACCAGAATGCCGGAGGTGGTCTTTTTGACCGATTCCCGCATCGCTGCCTCCAGAGACATCGGCGCCCCCATCATAGGACCGCCGGACACGACCATCACCCGGTCCGATCTCAGGCCGCCCGCCAGCTCAAAGCATCTGGCGAAGGAGGTGCCCACAGGCACCTTTAAGACACTGGGCACGGCCACTTCGCCCGTCACCGTCAGATATTTATCCGTGAAGGGCTTATCTTCCGCCGCGTCCGCCACAGCGATCACCGTCGCCACATTATCCACAATGGCGCCGACATTCAGGGGAATGCCTGCCGGCGGCACGACGCGCCCCGTCACCTCATAGACGATCATCTGCTCGTCGCCAGCCGGGTAATAGCTGTCCATCAGATGCAGCGTTACCGCCGAACCGGCCCGGCTGATGGCCGCTCTTAAGGCAGCGATCTCCGCGCTGTAGGTCTTCTTTAAAGCGATGACCGCCTTCGGGAAGGCAAGCTCCCGGCAGATCAGGTCAACCCCCGCGATCAGCCGGTCGGCCTCATGACACATGAGGTACCGGTCTGTGCGGAGCAAAGGCTCGCATTCAGCGGCATTGACAATAAAGATCTCCGGCGCGGCCTTCAATTTGACATGGGTCGGAAAGCCGGCGCCGCCGCAGCCGACGATTCCCGCCTCAGATATTTTCCGGATCAGATCCATGAACCGCACCTCTATTCATTCCTGCCGGCAGCCTTCTCACGCTCCACCTCAAGAGTATCGATGATGGCGACAATAGCCGCGTCCACAGGCACCGTATCGCTGCCGACGATCTTTCTGGCCGTGCTGCCGCTGACGGTAAGCACTTCCTCACCGACACCGGCGCCGACGATATCGGCCGCCACAAAAACATTTCCCTTTTTCCTTCCGGCACCGTCGATCTCCTGGACCACCATCATTTTCAGGCCGTTTAAGCCCTCTTCCTTCTTTGTCGCCCAGACATGACCGACGACTTTACATATCAGCATATCCCGGTCCTCCTACTCTCTGACGACATTGATGTGGTTCCGGAGAAAGATATCCCAGGCGGAAGGCGTGATCATGGTGCCTGCCGGAAGACGGATCTCCGGCCCGCACTTTAAGACCATCTCTCTCGCCGCGCTTTCCGTGATCAGACGGTCGGCGTTGGGCATACCGCTCCCCTTGGGCGCGGACACCTCCGGCAGCCGGTGGATGGGCGGATTGACATTGGCCGCTGCCGGCACCACCGGGGCCTGCCCCAGCATCTTTACGCCGAAGGTCTGGATCAGCCGCACATTGCTTTCGATCAGCTGATACAGACGGCTGCTCCCCTTGCCCGCGTATTTGCGGTGGGGCAGAGCGCTCTCCAGCATACATACATCCAGTCCCGCCAGAAGGCCGTTGACCACAGCGCAGGATTCCGGACAGCCGTCACGCCCCAGGGCAATGTCCGACAGCGCCGCCAGATCCAGCTTCGTGATCAGGATCGCCTGATAACGGTGGATGTTCCGATTGCATTTATAGTCATCGATCGGCAGGACTTCATAATTCTGCCGCAGCTTCTCGGGCACATCCGCAGGGTCCCCCACCACCAGCAGACGGTCATAACCGTCGCAGGCCGGGTTTCTTCCCCCGCTCTGACCGAGCTCCTGCAGCACAGCTTCGACAATCTGTCTGAGTACTGCTTCATCCATGAGAAAATCCTCCATATAAGAAGATGATTGATCAGCTTTGTTTTCTGATGATATAGCCGAGGCTCCCCTTGACAAAGGAGCAGGCGTTGGCCTCATCGTAGTCGATGTGCATGGCCAGCGCATACTGGTCGCTGACCCGGATGATCACGTCATCGATGGTCACCGGCCGCGCTGTCTCGATCCGCACACTGACGCTTTCGCCATCCGTCACACCGTAAAGCGCGGCGTCCTCCGGCGTCATATGGATATGCGCCTTTGAGGCGATGACGGAACCCGGCGCGTTGTAGATACCCTTGGGGCCCACCAGGATCACATCCCCGGCCCCCTTAAGGTCGCCCGACAGTCTGACAGGAATGTCGATGCCCAGGATCCGGGCGTCGGTCAGAGACATCTCCACCTGGACCGCGCTTCTGGCCGGGCCTAAGACCACCACATGGTCAATCTCCCCCTTGGGGGTGACAAGGCGTACCCGCTCTTCGGCCGCGTACTGTCCGGGCTGGCTGAGCTTACTCTTTTCATGCAGAGGCCCGCCGAAAAGCACCTCAATGGCTTCCTCTGTCAGATGCACATGCCTGCCCGAGGCTTCCACCAGAAATCCCGGGAGCTGCCCCTCTCTTTGGCCCATGGACCAACGGCCTGTGAGCTCTCTGCAGAACATGATATAGACCACACTGCTCAGCCGGTTCATGGCTTCAATGATGTCCGGCCGGGTGCATTTCCCGCCGTCGTCAAAGGCCTTCACCGCCGCCAGCTCCGCCTCCCTGGCCAGGGTGCGCAGCTCATTCAGGGCCATGCATACCTCGCCCATATGATAGTCGGGCATAGGGTGCGCGATCCCGTAGATCTCCTTGATGTGATGGGACTCATAGCGCAGGCCGGCACTGTCCAGGCCCAGAAGACGCATGTCCCCCAGGGGGTGGTCCAGAACCTCAGCCCCAAGGATCTGCCGCACAAAGGCCAGTACCTCATCCAGCGCCCGGGTGAGCTCACACTCTCCCCGGTCCGCCGTGGTCACCTGAATGGCCATGATCCGGGCCTCAAGACTGTCCAGCATGCCCCGGAAGGCAATCTGGGGATGAGACTTTTTCACCAGCACGTTGCCGTGCAGATGAGTCATGTTCTCAGGCTTCTCGGCCAGAGTCTTCCCTGTGGCCGCATCCACGTAAAGGGGCCTGCCCTCCTTGTCCAGGGGAACAGCCGCCATGGGCATGGCTTTAAAAGCCGGACCGTCTGACTTTTCGGCGCTTTCTGAGGGTTCCCCGCCCGCGTAAGGCTGCCGGCAGGAAAGGGCGCCGTCATAGACCAGCTGAATATGATGCTCTTTCACAAAATCCTCCGCCGCCGGCGTCAGGATCGTATCTTCACTCACATGATACGTCTCCTGCCGCGACACAAAGTAGCCGGCGCGCAGCATGGCATCTGTGAGAATCTTCATTATCTGTCAGATTTCTCCAGAGTCGGAAGAATGTACTCGATCTCCGAATCCGGTCTCGGAATGACATGGACAGAAACCAGCTCGCCGACGCGGGATGCTGCCGCCGCACCTGCATCTGTCGCTGCCTTGACCGCACCGACATCACCACGGACCATAACGGTCACAAGGCCGCCGCCGACATGCACTTTACCGATCAGGGTAACATTGGCCGCCTTGACCATGGCATCTGCCGCCTCGATGGAACCTACAAGACCCTTTGTCTCGATCATGCCTAATGCTAAATATCTCTCTGCCATCTTTTTAAACCTCCATATGTTTCTTTTTCATCTGGTTCTTTATTCATGACCGGGCAGCGCCCGGAGCCATACAAAATGATCACATGCCCAGTCTGGCCAGAACGGCCCTGGTGATTTTCTCCACATCTTCCCTGCTGACCTGAAGGCCTGCCGCCGCTGCCGCACGTTCCGCGGCTGAAGCGACCGAAGGACTGCCGGAGGGCGCCGGCGCCGGGCTCATACGTCTGAGCTCGTCCAGCTCCCGGATCCCGTAGGCCACCCGGCGGATGTTGATCAGGTTCAGGGGACTGACATTGTCCGATGTGGCACTGCCGCCCACAGAGCCGCAGCCCAGGGTCAGCGCCGGTAAAAGTCCCGTGGTCGCGCCGACGCCGCCTAAGGCGCCCGGTGTGTTGACCAGCAGTCTTGAGACCGGTTTCTGCAGGGCGAATTCCCGGATCACGCTCTCATCCTCACTGTGGATGGTCATGGTATGACCGGCGCCCTCGTTATTGAGAATTTCAATGGACCGCCTGCAGGCGTCCTCCCAGCCGTTTTCCACATAAAAAGCCAGGATCGGACACAGCTTCTCGCGGGAATAAGGATTGTCCCTGCCCACCCGGGTCTGCCGGGAAATGAGCACCCGGGTCCCCTCGGGGATCCTGATGCCGGCCATATCCGCCAGGGTCTGGGCGTTTTTGCCCACGATCTTCGGATTCATGGTGCCGTTGGCCCTGAGGATAAAGCGGGACAGCTGGGCAGATTCCGCATCTGTCATAAAGTAGCCGCCCTGCCGCTTCAGCTCATCCACCACCTCCTGCTCGATGCATTTTTCGGTGATGATACTCTGTTCCGAAGCACAGATGGTACCATTGTCAAAGGTCTTGCTGTCCAGGATCCGGCGTACCGCCGCCTTGATATCCGCGGACTTTTCGATGTAGGCCGGTCCGTTGCCCGGACCCACGCCCAGGGCAGGATTGCCCGAACTGTAGGCCGCCCTGACCATGGCCTCGCCGCCGGTCGCCAGGATGATGCCGATGCTCCGGTTCTTTAAAAGGGCGTCCGTGGCCTCCATCGTGGGCAGCGTGATACACTGCACGATGCCGTCCGGCGCTCCGGCCTTTTTTGCCGCGTCGGCGATGACCTTCGCCGTCTCGATGATACAGTTCTTCGCGTTGGGATGCGGACTGATCACGATGGCGTTGCCGGCCTTGAGGGAAATAATGGACTTGTACATGGCCGTGGATGTCGGATTGGTGGACGGGATCAGGGCCGCGACGACGCCCATGGGGACGCCCACCTCAATGACCCTGCGGACCTTATCCTCACGGATGATGCCCACCGTCTTCATGTCTCTGACCGCCTCCCAGGTCATGGTGGACCCCAGAAGATTCTTGAGCACCTTGTCCTGCCAGATACCGAAGCCGGTCTCCTCCACAGCCATCTTTGCCAGACGCTCCGCCTGGCCGGCGCAGGCCTCTGCAATGGCCGCGCAGATGCTGTCGACCTTTTCCTGAGACATCCTGGCCAGCTCCTTCTGGGCCACCACGGCCCTGGCCACCAGCCATCTCACTTCCTGGATCGATCTCAGATCTTTATCGTATTCCATGCATGCTCACCTTCTTACTCTGTTTCTTCTACAGGCGCCTCGGCGATCCGGCAGATGGTCTCCCGGAAAGCTTCGCACGCCGCAAGGCATGCCGCCTGGTCTCCTGTCAAGAGCCCGCCGGCAAAGTTGGTTTCCGTCGGCGGCCCGTAAAAGACCTTCATTTCCACATCCGCCTTCTTGAGGGCCGCGTCCAGCCCTGTCACAGCCTCCAGGGGCGGCGCGATCAGGTAGGCCATGGCCGTCCCCTCAGGCACTCCCGCCATCTCAGACAGGTAGGACCCCGTCCGGGAGATGCAGTGGGCAAAGTAGACGATGGAATCCTCGTCGTTGGCGCTGTAGAAACAGGCGTCGTGTTCTATATATCTCACAGCGGCTGCCAGACCGCTCCGGACCTCCTCCGGATCGTCCGCCGCCAGGATACCGATAAACTCGCCGGCCAGCGCCGTGCTGGCGTTGGAAGATCCGGCGTACATACTGCGGGCATAGACAACGCGGACCCTGGCCTTCTTCGTGGCCTCGTCCAGCGCCGCGTAGGACACATCATCACAGTCCGTTGTGATAAGGCCCAGGCTCCGCAGGCCCTCCGGCACCTGCATGGCCGCCAGCAGGTCCTTCTGGGCATTGGGAATGATCCTGGTGCTGAGCACCCTGGTTCTGATGGGATCGTCTCTCATGCTGCCTTTAGCTCCTTCCCCTTAATTCTGCAGTTCCACACCGCTGGCCTTCTTCTCCAGGATCCTTAGGATCAGGTCCGTCATATAGGCCCCGGCTTCCACTGCGGTGATGCCGTCCTTATGAATGTTGGAGACCACGGTACGCCTGGCCTCGGGCATACCCACCCGGGCATTATAGGCGATGTAGGCACTCATGCTCTCGGCGCTGCCCAGGCCCGGCCGTTCTCCGACGAAGATACAGACCACCTTCGCTCCCAGGATCTCGGCCACCTGGTCCTCCACGGCCACCCGGCCGAAACGGATGAAGAAGGGTGTTCCCACCTTCACGCCCCGGCTGTTCAGACCATCGATCAGTACCGGCAGCACCTTTTCTATATTGGCATTGATGGCGGTGGAGCTTAAGCCGTCCGCCACGATCAGCTGGACATCCGGCCGCATCTCACACTTTTCGGCGATCTTTGCCGCCGCCTCTTCCCCCAGCCTTCGGCCCAGGTCCGGCCGGGTCAGGAACTGGTTTTTGTCCTCACACAGGGTCTGCACACTGAAAAGCTGCAGCCGCCGGATCACTTCCGGATCCACATCCAGCATCACAGCGTCCCTGGCCACGGCATGATCCGCTCTCAGGGCCAGCATGGTCTGGGTTTTCAGCCTGGACCCGGCCTTGCCCACACCGATCCTGGCTGTGGTCAGCCGCATCATACGGGAAAGAGCCTCCGGATCCTCCGGCTGATCCACCAGGGGAACGGCCTTCACCTCTCTGGATGTGATATCTGTTCTGATATCCACATCCCGGCTGCCTGAAGCGGCCGGATATCCACCGGATTCCGGGGCTTTTCCACCCGCCGCGGCTTCCCTGGCCTGTATTTCAGCGATCACCTGGCGGACGATTTCCTCAATAAGCGCTTCATTGATCATCACAGGCGTCCACCCCGCTTTCTCGTAAAGATGGTGGGATCCCCGGCCCTGGCCGTCAGATGGCCGTTTTCGCTGATCCCCATCTTCTCCAGCCACAGATCAAACTCACGGATGGGCCGCAGGCCAAGGATCTCCCTGACGGCAGACACATCGTGATAGGCGTTGGTCTGGTAGTTGAGCATGACATCGTCGCCTGTGGGCACGCCCAGGATATAATTGATGCCGCAGCTGCCCAGAAGAATGGCCAGATTTTCTATATCATTCTGATCCGCCTGCATGTGGTTGGTGTAGCAGCAGTCGCAGCCCATGGGGATGCCGGTCAGCTTGCCCATGAAATGGTCCTCCAGGCCTGCGCGGATCACCTGTTTACTGTCGTAAAGATATTCCGGGCCGATAAAGCCCACCACGGTATTGACCATAAAGGGATGGAACTCCCTGGCAAAGCCGTAGCAGCGGGCCTCCATGGTCACCTGGTCCGCGCCGAAATGCGCGTCCGATGACAGCTCAGACCCCTGGCCCGTCTCAAAATACATGATGTTGGGGCCCTCTGCCGTTCCCTTCTCCTGAAGCAGAGCCATGGCCTCCCGCACCGTATCCGCCGAAAAACCGAAGGCCCGGTTGCCCTTCTCACTGCCGGCAATGGACTGGAAGATCATATCGCAGGGCGCTCCCTGCTTCACCGCCTCGATCTGAGTGGTGATATGACCCAGGACGCAGATCTGAGTAGGGATCTCAAACTCCCGCTTGACCTCATCAAAGCGCTTTAAAACCTCCGCCAGAGATGAGACCGTATCATTGACCGGATTCAGACCCAGCAGGGCATCGCCGCAGCCGTAGCTGAGGCCCTCAAAAAGAGAGGCCGTAATGCCCTCCACATTGTCCGTGGAGTGATTTGGCTGCAGACGTGTGGCCAGTGTCCCCCGCAGACCGATGGTGGTATTGCAGTGGGCGCTTACCCGCACCTTACTTGCCCCGTAGACCAGATCCAGATTGGTCATCAGCTTGCAGACCGCCGCCACCATTTCACTGGTGAGCCCCCTGCTTAAGGTATGGATGTCCTCCTCCGTCGTCTCCCGGCTCAGGATATATTCCCTCAGCTCCGCCACCGTCCAGTTCCGGATCCGGTCGTAGACCGCCGGGTCGATGGAATCCTGGTTGATCCGGGTCACCTCGTCCTCCTCGTAGGGGACGGCGGGATTCTCTCTCAGGTCCGATAGAAGGAGCTGACTTAAGACTTCCTTGGCCGCGATCCTCTCCAGGTCCGAAGAGGCTGCCACGCCGGCCAGAATATCGCCGGACTTCAGCTCATTGGCCTTGGCCAGCACCTCCTTGACGGAGGAAAAGATAAAAGCCTGGCCGGCCAGAACCGCCGCAAGTTTCATCGCCGCGCCTCCTTTCTATCCGAAAATCAATGTCTTGACGACCACCGGAATGACCATGCCGTTCATCAGCGGCCGGCCCATATCCACATATTCGCCGTCAGATACCTGTATACTGTCAATAGCCACGACCTGCCGGTCCATCCCAGGCAGCTGCCGGATCATCTGGCCCATGGCCTTGGCAATGTCGCACTCGATCACCAGAAGGACCGGTGCGCCAGCCGGCAGGAGCTGATCCATGATCTCATAGATGGCCGCTGCCGCAAGTTTCATTTCCCCGTAGCCCGGGTCCCGCTTTCCGGGCATGGCCAGGATCAGCAGAGAAACGTCATTCTGTGCCTGATACCAGCGGATCCTGGCTGCGACCTCATCCTTCTCCCCCCGGAAAAGGGAAGCCTGCAGGGCCTCGTCCAGTTTGACCACAGGGATGTTCTTTAAGGGAAAAATATCCTCTGAGTAGCTGATGGTGCTGCCCGAGATGGTCGTCGTATAGCTGCCGGCGCCCACCACGGTCGCCCTGATGGTCTCCCCGGGCTCACCCATATGAAAATCACTGCAAAGACGGCTCCCTCGGATGCTCCTGCCCAGAAGCACGCCGATATCCCCGTACTTCAGATCCTCCGCCGCCGGATGGTAGATCAGATCCGCCACGCCGCCGGAGAAAAAGACGGCATCCGGATGCCCCGGCCGCTCAAAGTCACTGCTGCCCGGCGTCTTTAAGGCAGGGGTCAGAACATCCTCAGGTCCCAGACCCAGATAGCCTTCAAGCACCCTGGCCATACGGTCCGTCACCCGGGTCAGCGAGACCAGGTCCGCCTTCTGACCGGGCCTCAGCTGTATGCCCTCCGCCGCGGCGACTTTCGCCGCTGCCGGGCTGATCCTGACCAGACCACTGCCCTCGTCCACACGGATGAGACGGCCGCCGATATCCAGACAGCCCCGGGCCGTCACGGCCCCGTCGTCAAAGATCACCACATTGGTCGTGCCGCCGCCGATATCCAGGTTGGCGACTCTGGCATGGTGATCGATGCTGTACTGGAAGGCCCCGCTGCCCTTGCCGGCGATCAGTGACTCCATGTCCGGCCCCGCCGCGGAAACCACAAAGTCCCCGGCGAAACCCGAAAGGCTCTCCAACACCGCGTCGGCATTCTCCTTGCGGGCAGATTCACCTGTGATGATCACCGCCCCGCTGCTCATATCCGAAGGAGAAAAGCCGGCCCGGGCGTACTCCCCGGCGACGATCTCCTTCAGGGCATCCGTATCGATCCAGACATCCGATACCAGCGGCGTCAGGTAAACCTCACTTTTATAAACCACTTCTTTATCCACGATAGAAACCCGGGGAACGGAGAAAAAGCCGCCTGAATCGTCCATGGACAGCCGGCTGAAAACGACCTGCGTTGTCGACGTTCCGACATCAATTCCGACGCTCATAATCGTCTGCATGAAGGCCCCCCGCTTTCTTTGTTTACATGGCTTTATTGTATCAAAATTCAGACAGAGACGCAATGAAATTCAGATATTTTCGGGCCTTCCGGTTAGTCTGACTAACTGTTTTGGATAATAAAGGAAAAAGCGCCCCCAAAGTCAACCTGTCAGGCGGCTTTGAAAACGCTTTTATCTGCTTGTATTATCTGTTTTCAGGGCAGTCAGTTAGTCTGGCTAACCGCGCTGTCGCATTGTAATAAATCATATCATATGACTCCCATCTTGTGTTGATATATGATATAATAATGCCATGTTAACGGGGAGGTCTCTTAAAGTATGAAAATATCACTTGAAATGCTGTTAAACTATTTCAAAGATCATCATGAAGGTATCGAAATCCGGCAGGCCGCATCCTTTGACCGGATCCTGGGCGTCAAACTGCTTCCGATCAAAAGCCGCCCGCTTTCGCCGGACTACCTGTATGTGACAGATAATCATCATGCCACCTATCTGAACAGTCTCGACAGGGAACTCCCGCTCCTGTGCTTTGCGCGCAATCCGCAGGAGTCCGTCTATAATCCCAATGTCACGGTCATTAAAACCGAGGATGATCTGGCTGACTTTCTGAATGCCCTGCAGGAATGCTATCAGGACCTGCAGAATGCTCAGTCATAAGTCTCGCCTTCATACATACTGATGACAAACTGCTCAAAATAAGGCAGCGTGAATCTGACGATTCCCCAGGTATCGCCGTTCACGATGCCTTTTTTGATCAGCCGTTTCCTGTAGGGATTGAACTGATTGACCGTCATACCGACCACCTTGCGAACTGCACCTGTTTCTCCGGTTTCTGATTTTGCGATGCCATAGGCCACCAGCTTGTCTTTCTCCGATAATTTCTGCCAGATAATGTCATAGACATAGTCTTCCAGATACTGCTGCAGCTTACCTGTCACGGTCTCATCCAGTTGTTTTCCGTTTTCCCAGGTCAAATAGCCCAATGTCTGAAAGGCATACGGATAACCGCGGGTCATTTTGGCCATTCTGACAGAACAGAACCTTTCTCAGAGTGAATACGGAAGGGGAATTGAAAAAGTGATTGATTTATTTTCAAAATATGATAAAGTGATTTTTGGCAAATATCAAGCGTTTTTTGCAATATTTCATGATCAGGAAACCTGACTGCACGGTCAGCGCCGTCATAAAAAATGAGGAGGAAACCGCCATGGAAAAATCAGTGACTCTGGAGATGATCCGGGATGCAAGAGAGGCGCTCAGGGGCGTTGCGGAAGTGACGCCGGTCGTCACGTCGAAGCGGCTCGGGACGAATCTGTTCATCAAGTCGGAGAACCTTCAGAAAACCGGATCCTTCAAGATCCGCGGTGCCTACAACAAGATCCGCCACCTCACCCCCGAAGAGGCCAGCCGCGGCGTCATCGCCTGCAGCGCCGGCAACCACGCCCAGGGGGTCGCTCTGTCCGCCACCCGTCTGGGAATCAAGTCAGTCATCTGTATGCCGGAGGGCGCACCCATTCTGAAGGTGGAGGCGACACGGGGCTACGGCGCCGAGGTCGTCCTGGTACCGGGAATCTATGACGACGCCGCCCGGGAAGCGG
>CADAIF010000027.1 GCA_902787905.1 uncultured Lachnospiraceae bacterium | reverse complement strand
AGGAACCAGTTATTCCATCTGCTGTGGCCGCTGGTTATTAAACAGTTGTTATCTAAATGATCTAAAGAAACGCTCCGAGTCTATGCGATTGGATTTTTTTTGATACTCTCTTCTAATCATGAGTGACCGCATCCTTGAATCGTTGTTTCTAGACCAAACGCTATGGAGCGATGTGCTGGAATGGGGCGTCCGCAAGGGAATAGCCCAATCGGTGTTAACCTACATTCAAGACCCGAACGGGAGGGCCAAGCTCTGCGAACAAATCTACACAGGAGAGTACCCCATAGAACCACCCCACACCGGTTACGTAAAGAAAGAAGATGGCGGCGAGCGCACCTTCTTTATCAACGCACCCCTCACCCGTATGCTATTCCATGCCATCTATCTCTGGCTGATGAGACACGAAGGCAGTATGATTCATCCCGCCTGCCTGTCGTACCACGAAGGCATAGGCATCGGTAAGATTGTGCAAAACGTGTCGCGACAGATAACAACACTGCACCCCCAAGGAGAGCCTTGCGTAGTGGGACGCAAGTTTGACATCCACCACTATTTCGACACCATACCCCGCAGCGTTATCCATAACGCATTAGACAAAGTAGAGCAACACCATGGTCCGTCATCGGTCATTGCCCTAATTAGGAAATACTACGATTCAGACCTCTATTACGACTCCCGCAAGGGAGACTATATGGAAGCCTACCAAGGAATAAAACAGGGATGCGCAGTGTCGTCGTGGTTTGCCAACGTGTTGCTGTACGAACTAGATGCGAAACTGTCAGCCCTAGGAGGGTGTTATGTCCGATATTCAGACGACATTCTCTTCGTAGGCGAGTCCTACGAGAAGGCCACCACCCTGCTGAAAGAGGAGTTGCAGAAAATTGACCTCAGCCTAAACGAAGAAAAACAGGAAGACATCCGTTCCGACCGCTTTGTCCGCTTTCTGGGTTTCGACATCAGAGGCGGAGAAATCACCCTCTCGGAAAAATGGGTAAAGCATTTCCAACGCCAAGTCGACGAAATAACCATCCTTAACAAACCCCTGATACAACAAGTGCGCCGACTGCGCAAGCAAACAACCGAAGCCTCGGAGAAGCGCATACAGACACTTGCCGGCCATGCAATGCGGCGCCTGGCTCAAACCCTCTATTGGGGAAACGGCACGTATTCCTGGGGGACACTCGTCCTCCCCATCATCAACAGAGCCGACGACATCCGCCAACTGAGCACCTACTGCCTAGACGCCTTACGGGCGCTCTATACAGGGAAGACCCATATAGGAGGATTGGGAAAGCCCAAGCAAGGCGGAATTACACGCGGGAAAGGGCGAGATGTGGCCTACAACCGCAAAGCGACAGGGAAGTGGTTGTCCCAATTCACCCCACTCTCCGCCATGTGGCAGTTGGTCGGCAACAAATGGCTCTACCGCACCCTGGTAAACGACCTGCTATTGGCGGAATATCCCAAATATCCGATAACCGCGCGCCAAGAAGGGGTATCGGAAGAAGTGTTGAACCGCCGCTATGCGCAACACCAGAAAAGTGAGCCCGACGGTAAAAAATTGGCACGTTTTTATGCCAAACCCCTAGAGGAGCAGGAGTATGAAGACCTGCTTTTCGCACCAAGCCGGGCCACCACCACAGAGACACTTGACGCCACCCTACGCTCCTTCGGTTCATTCGATGAACTTGCAGGTAACCACGAGCATTGGTTTTGGCAAAGCACCGAACACCCCGAACTGGTGGTGCTACGGAAATGGTGGGAACTAGAAGATGACTAGCCCATAAAAAAAGCCGCAACAAAGTGCGGCTTTTTGTGATTATAAGAAAGGACTGAGAATTAGTCGAGAATCTTAATCACCTCGTACCAGATTTCACCATCGTAAACGACCGCCTTGTACTGAACGCCATCGACAATGTAATAGGTTTCGCCATTGATAATCAACTTCTCGTATCCTTCAGGAATACTTTCCACTACAGCACCAACCGGAGCCTGAACAACCACATAGTCGTTAGGAGCAACCATGGTATAGTAAGCGCCATAGTAGTAATAGTAACGCACATTGTGGAGGACGATGATACGCGGAGTTGGTATGGCACGAACATGTACACCCACAGGCGGACGTGAAACCACGTACTGGTTGTTGTGGTAATGGTAGAACACCCCATTTTTATAATAGTAGTCGTGGTTGTTGTGCCTCAGAATCTGTGAATTGTGAGTAGCACGACGTTTTGATACCACCTCACCACGGCGTTCCATCTTATGATAGTTCTCGCTTGGTCTCACCTTCTTAGGGGGCAGTTTCTTGTTGAAAGTAGCAGTCTGAGCCTCTCTGCCCTTAGGGTGAAGCACAGGACGACCAGAAGCGGGATTGTTACGGACCGCAGTATTGTTGTTACGTGCAGGCGCAGCCGGTTTAGCGGGAGCAGGAGCCGCAGAGACACTATTCATAGTATTTTCAGGAGCAGAAGGAGTGGAAACACCGCTACTGCTGGACCTGGAAGTGCCACGGGTGTCGGTAGCCTTGCTGCTGTTCTGCAAAGAGCCTCGCTGTGCGAAGGCTTCGGCCGATGAACAAACCACCATGCCGGCAGAAAGGATCGCTACCTGAAACATATATATCAGGATTTTTATCTTGAAAAAGGCATTTAACGTAACATGAAAGGGGTATGACACTATGAGTTATTCAGGAAAAGAGATTGCGCAGATGCATAAAGACTATGTCATGCAATCCTGGTCCAAATCCGGCGTAGACGCGCTGCCCATTGAAAGGGCCCAGGGCATCTATTTCTGGGATTACGACGGGAAAAAGTACGCAGACATGGCATCTCTGCTGGTTTGTTCGAACCTTGGACATTCTCTGCCGGAAATCGTGGAGGCTATCAAGGCACAGACTGAGAAGATGTGCTTTATGGCGCCTGCTTACGCATCTGAGCCCAAGAGCACACTGGCCAAAAAGCTGGTGGAGCTGGCCGGCGCAGATACCTACAAGCGTGTATTTTTCACCAACGGCGGCGCGGAATCCAATGAGAACGCCATTAAGATGGCCCGTATGTACACAGGCCGTCAGAAGATCTTTTCCGCCTACCGCAGCTACCACGGCGCGACCCTGGGCGCTTCCAACGCCTCCGGCGACTGGCGCAGATTCGCGTCTGAGCTTGGCGGCAGCGTGGCCAGCTTTGTTCATTTCATGAACCCGCAGATGTACCGTGACGGTTACACCAGGGGTGTAGATGACGCCGAGGTCACCAAAAAGTATCTTGATGCGCTGGAACTCCAGCTGCGCTATGAGGGACCGGAAAATGTGGCCGCTATCATGATGGAGACCATCGTCGGCGCCAATGGCGTGATCCTTCCGCCGGATGGCTATATGGAAGGCGTCAGAGCGCTCTGCGACAAGTACGGCATCCTGATGATCTGCGACGAGGTTATGTGCGGTTTCTATCGTACAGGCAAACCCTTCGGATTCATGAACTTCAACTTCAAACCCGATATCATCACCTTCGCCAAGGGCGTTACCTGCGGCTATGTACAGCTGGGCGGCTGCATCGTATGCAAGCCGGTGGCTGAATTTTTCGAGGATCACGTTCTGCAGTGCGGCCTGACCTACAGCGGCCATACCCTGGCCTGCGCGGCCGGCAACGCTGCCCTGGATTACTACAAAGACCACGACATCGAGGGCCATGTACAGGAGATGCATGTGATCGTCAAGGATTTCATGGACAAGATGGTTGAAAAGCATAAGTGCGTGGGCGAGGCCAGACTGATCGGTCTCTTCGGCGCTCTGGAAATGGTTAAAAATAAAGAGACCCGCGAGCCGCTGCAGGAATACGGTATTCCCGGACCTGCCATGCCATGGATCTTTGCTGAACTGAAAAAACGTGGTTTTGCCACCTTCGGCCGTGAGAACTTCATCGAGATCTGCCCGCCGCTCATCATCACCAAAGAGGAGCTGGAGGAGTATCTGCCGATCCTGGACGAAGTCCTGACCCTGGCAGACGAGAAATTCTGCGACTGATAAGGAGACAGGGGACGGTTCTCTGATATGATCCCCCTTAGGTAGATTTTTGTATTTGCCTTATCTACCTAAGGGGGATCATATCAAACCGTCCCCTGTCTTC
Organism: uncultured Lachnospiraceae bacterium; assembly: GCA_902787905.1. Taxonomy (GTDB): domain Bacteria; phylum Bacillota; class Clostridia; order Lachnospirales; family Lachnospiraceae; genus UBA2912. Next base: position 9,637 of record CADAIF010000027.1, on the reverse strand, counting down.
TTTTAATCTTCCTTCTGGCGGATGATCTCGCCGTTGTCCCGCCAGATGCAGTGCTCAGGGACTTCACCTCTGACACAGCTGGTGGGATAAACTCTGCACCAGCGGCCGATGACCGTTCCGGGATTCAGGACCGCGTTGCAGCCCACCTCCACATGGTCGCCCAGCATGGCGCCGAACTTCTTAAGACCTGTTTCCATAGCCTCATCATGGCTGTGGACCACCACCAGCTTCTTGTCACTTTTGACATTGGAAGTGATGGAACCGGCGCCCATATGGGAGTAGTAACCCAGGATGGAATCACCGACATAGTTGTAATGCGGGGTCTGGACATGGTCAAAAAGAATGACATTCTTCAGCTCACAGGAGTTGCCGACGACACAGTCAGCGCCGACCAGAGCAGAACTCCTGATAAAGGCACAGTGCCTGACCTCGGTATTGGGACCGATGATACAGGGCGCGCCAAGATAGGCTGAGGGGAAAACCTTCGCCGTCTTATGCACCCAGACATGCTCGGAAACCTCCGTGTATTCCTCCGGATCCAGCTTGGGACCGATGGTCAGGATCAGCTCCTTGATGCCGCCCAGAGCTTCCCAGGGATAGGTAAACTGAGACAGATAATCCTTTGCCAGCGTATGATCAAGATCATATAAATCCTTAATTGTATACATTTTTACGCCCTTCCTTTCAGGACCTGATCAGAGTACCAGGCCGTTCTCCTTCATGACTTCAACTACCTGATCCACATACTTTCTGCAAATATCCTCATCCATAGCCTCAACCATGACACGGACAACCGGCTCGGTACCGGAAGCACGAAGCAGGATTCTGCCGGTATCGCCCAGAGCCTTTGTGACCTCATCCACAGCAGTCAGAACCGCCGGATGCTTCTGAGCCTCTTCCTTATCCTGGACACGGACATTTTCCAGCACCTGCGGATACATCTGCATCGGCTCGGCCAGAACGCTGAGCGGCAGCTCCTTATCCATCAGCACCTGCATCATTTTCAGACTGGTCAGGATGCCGTCGCCTGTGGAGGCGTATTTGGTAAAGATGATATGGCCGGACTGCTCGCCGCCGATACGGAAGCCGTTCTTGACCATGCTCTCGTAAACATACTTGTCGCCGACCTTGGTCTTGTCATAATCGATCCCCAGCTCATCAAAAGCCTTGTAAAGACCGAAATTACTCATGACGGTAGTGACGACCGTATTCTTGATCAGCTTGCCCCGCTCCTTCATGTAGCGGCCGTAGATATAAAGGATATGATCGCCGTTGACCACATTGCCCTTCTCATCCACACACAGACACCTGTCGGCATCGCCGTCGAAAGCAAAACCTACATCCAGATGATTTTCCACCACGAATTTCTGCAGACCCTCGATATGGGTGGAACCCGCGTTATTATTGATATTTTCGCCGTCCGGGTGGTTATTGATCACGTAGGTCTCGGCGCCGAGCGCGTCATAAACAGCCTTGGCGATCGTCCAGGAAGCACCGTTGGCACAGTCCAGACCGATCTTCTTGCCCCTGAAGGAATAGATGCCCAGAGAGATCAGGTAACCGATATACCTGTTTCTGCCGGCCACGTAATCCACTGTGACACCGATCTCATGCTTATGGGCGTAAGGGATCTGCGCACCGTAATGTGTGTCGAAGATCTCCAGCTCACCGTCCAGATAAGCTTCGACAAAACCGATGGTCTCCTCATCCATCTTCTCACCCTCGCCGTTGATCAGCTTGATGCCGTTGTCGTAGTAAGGATTGTGAGAGGCGGAGATCATGATACCGCAGTCAAAGTGATCCACCCTGGCGATGTAAGCCACGGAAGGGGTCGTGGTGACGTGCATGATATATGCATCCGCGCCGGAGGCTGTGAGGCCGCCGACCAGAGAGTATTCAAACATATAAGAAGAACGCCTTGTATCCTTGCCGATGACGACTCTGGCACGTTCCTTATTGCCATTGCGTACATGCATTTCATTAAAATACCAGCCAAGGAAACGGCCGACCTTAAAGGCATGCTCTGCTGTCAGATTATCATTAGCCTCACCTCGGAAGCCGTCTGTTCCAAAATACTTTCCCATTATGTATACCTGCCTTTCTTTAACACAAGAACCTGTTTTTATACAATTCCTGCAACGGACAGATTATATCACAAATGATGAGAGGATAAAAGACGATTTATTTTTTTTTACAAATCTTTCATATATTATTTCATCACACAAAAGTCAGAACAAAATCTAACTTGAGGAGGTCAGTTCGGTACAGGAAGTTTTTTCTTTTTGTCTGTCATCATCAATAAAACCTGTGATAGAATAGGAACAAAGACACCGGCCTGCCGGCGAAAGGAGGAGATGCCATGCGGGCGGTCAACCTGTATTTTCTGACCCAGTCGGAGGACGAAGCGGCCTTCTCCGCCTATGAAAACATCCTGTCCATGCGGCGGGAGCCCAAACAGATCAAAATCCACGAGCAGAACTGCCTGCGGCGGCTGGCAGGACACCTTTCCTCTGCAGGCGTGCCCTTAGAAGCCTTCGACGGCTTCTTTTTCTCCTATGTCATTGAGCACATCAGCAAGGAATTCGACCTTTTAAAGATTGCCGCTGACCGCAGTCAGGTCCTGAATATCGAACTCAAGAGCCAGATGACCAGCCTGGACCGGATCCGCCGCCAGCTGGTGCAGAACCGCTACTATCTCCGGCATATTTCGGGCCATATCCACTCCTTCACCTATGTGACGGAAACGGAGACCCTTTATACCCTGGATGACAAGGAGGATCTGATCATCACAGACTTTCCTGAGCTCGCAGGCATCTGCAGGGATTTCGGCCCCTGCGTGACAGAGGACATCGACACCCTCTTTTCCGCAGCAGATTTTCTGATCTCTCCCGGTACGACGCCGGACAAGTTCCTGAGCCGGAGTTATTTCCTGACCACTCAGCAGAATGATTTCAAATCCCGGATCTGTGAAAGACTTTCAAGCAGCTGCGGGCCTTTGTATCTCTGCCTGACGGGCAGCCCCGGCACCGGCAAGACCCTGCTGCTCTACGACCTGGCCGTCACCCTGTCCAGGGCTATGCGGATCTGTATCCTTCACTGCGGCACCATCACGGAAAACCACCATTATCTGGCAGGACACATGCCCCATGTGGATATCAGGCAGACCTCGGATATTGAAAGCAGCAGCCAGCTGTCCGGCTATGACCTGATCCTGGTGGATGAAGCCCAGCGTATGACAGAAGAGGCCCTTGCCTGTATCCGGGAAGCCGTCGCCAAAAGGCGGTCTGCCTGCATCTTCTCCTGTGACCACCGTCAGGTTCTGTATGCCGGTGAAGACCGAAGGCGTATCGCGGACCGGATCCAGGAAATCTCGGCAGAGCTTTACCGTCTGTCAGATAAGATCCGTGCCAACAAGGAGCTGGCCTCCTTCACGCTGACCCTGTTTGACCTGACAAAGCGGACGTATCTGTACGACTATGACTGCATCACCCTCATCTACGCCCGGGACAAAAAGACCGCCGAAAGCTTTATTCCTTATTTCACGGCCAAAGGCTGCGTCCTGATCAATGACCTGCCGGAATACAGCTGCCCGGAGGCTCAGAGCGGCGACAACGTGATCGGCCGGGAATTTGAGCATGTCCTCATGCTCATGGACGACCGCTTCTACTATGACAGTGAGGGAAATCTTCAGGCGGCTGATGATCCGGAAGGCAGAAAGCTCTACCGGGAGCTGCTGTTCCAGGGCGTTTCCAGGGCCAGAGAGACCCTCTGCCTGATCGTCGTCGACGCGCCGGAACTCTTTGCAGCCCTGACCTCTATAAGGGTAAGACATGGGTAAAAGAGCCCTTTTACTTTAACAATATAGAATTTTACATTGATAATACTGTGTTTTTTCACAGAAATTTCACAGTTTTGCTCTTCCAATCTTCGGAATTTGTGGTATATTATATTCGAGGGATTCAAATGTCCTTCGAACAACAGATTTCTTTTTCATATTCATTAGCCGGTGTAACTCCCCTTACACCGGCTACTCCCCTTTTATGGGACTATTTGAGGGGGGACAGGGGACGGTTCTGCGTCCGTCTATTCTACGCAATATTTCAGGACTTTTCCTATGCTGTCATGGATGAGCAGGTCGGCGTGTCTGTCATAGGGCGTCTCGCTCATGTTGATCAGCACCAGCTTATTTCCCTTGTAATAATTGATAAAACCTGCGGCAGGGTACACATTCAGGGATGTGCCGCCGACGATCAGTACATCCGCCTCGGAGATTGCTTTGACGCTCTGACGGATCTGCCAGTCATCCAGGCCCTCCTCGTAAAGCACCACATCCGGCTTGATCATACCGCCGCACTCCGGGCACCTGGGCACCCCCTCCTGGGCCATGATATCTGCCAGGCTGTAGGGCTTACGGCATTTCATGCAGTAATTGCGAAGGACGCTGCCGTGAAGCTCGTAGACCTTCTCGGAACCGGCCTTCTGGTGAAGTCCGTCGATATTCTGGGTGACCACGGCTTTCAGCTTGCCCATCTTCTCCAGCCGGGCCAGGGCCTTATGGGCCTCATTGGGCTCTGCATCTTCGTAGATCATGGTCGTCTTGTAGAAATCATAGAAGATCTCCGGCTTGCGCATAAAGAAGCTGTGGGACAGGATCGTCTCCGGTGAACAGCCGTACTTGTGTACCGTGTTGTAGATGCCCTTCTCACTTCGAAAATCCGGGATCCCGCTCTCCGTGGACACACCCGCGCCGCCGAAAAAGACGATATTATCAGATGCGCTTATCATTTCTTTAAGTTTTTCCGTATTCTGCATACTCATTCCGATACCTCCTGTCCTTTACCTGTTTTTGTGACCGAATAATTTACCGAAAGGAAAACCCCTGACCCCGACCATGGGCCAGCGCTTCTCCATTTCATCCAGATGTATGCCTGCCCTTGTCAGGCTTTCCTTGTCCTCCACCTGCTGCAGGCAGATGATGGCCTGATCCATACGGCCGGCCAGCATATAGGCCCTGCCCTCCATGATCAGATAGTCTTCATCGCCATCTGCCAGCCAGGCCTCGTGATAATATGAGGCAGCCTCCGACGCATGTCCCATGCTGACCAGCAGATTGGCCTTCATGGCCGAAAGGTCCGCGGCCTCGGACTCGATGGCCAGGGCCTTATTGACCGCCTTCATGCCTTCTCTGACCCGGCCCAGCTGGTGGCAGGCCATGGCCAGATAATAATAGCCGTCGGCGTCCTTACTGTTTAATACCACGGCCCTGGAAGCCGCCGCGTAGAGGGCGCAGATCTCAGTGATATCCCGGCAGCTGTCGTCCATGAGAGACCGGGCCAGATATTCACACCGGCCGATGCAGGTCTCATAATCTCTGGCTGCCTCCCTGGGCAGGGTACTGTGGACCGACGCCGCCCGGATCATGGCATTCTTGCCCCGGTAGTCCCGGATACGCACCATGATCTGTCCGTAACGGGCGTCATCCTCCTCAACGACTTCATAAAGGCGGCCATTCAGGCTGACGCCGCCTAAGGGCTGCCGCTCATTTTCAGGCACCAGAACAGCCTCGGCCGCCCGGCCCAGAATGTTTCCTTCCAGAAAAACGGAGGGCCGTTTCACTTTGGCGAAGACCACCGCATTAGGATACCAGCCGCAGATCAGAGGATCTTTCTCCTCCTGACCGCTGCAGAGAAAGATCACAGGCACCCCGCTGATCGACTGGCTCCGGGCCGTGCCCTCATAAAAATCCTGCAGATCGATCGCCGTCTCCCCGGTCTCCATGCGGGACCTGGACAGGGCGTAACAGTCTCCCTCATAATCAAAAAACTCATTCATCATCAGGGTCGCTGTATCCTCGATCATGACCAGAAGCAATGCCATCGCTTACACCTCCTGTTTCTCATTTCTATAAAGAAAAGTCCTCTTCTTCCGACAGGCTCCGGGACTGCTGACGGGCGATCAGCGCAAAACGCAGGTCCGCCGCCGCGAAAACCCGGTCCATATCCGGCTGGGATAGACGGGCGATCGCAGCCAGAATCTCCTGACTGTCCAGAATATCCAGGTCCAGAAGGGCTTCGGCAGAGGCCGCATCCCCCTCCAGGGCCAGAGCCGCAAAAAGGTCCGATGCTTCTTCCTTCAGCCTTTTCTTAAAGGCCGCCTGGGCAGCCGATGTCAGCCCCAGCCTGCCCGAAAGCCGGCGGATCATCAGCGCTCCCATCCCGGCGGACATGGGTTTTTCCGCCAGCAGGGCATCGAAAAAGGACAGGTCAAAAGCTCCCGAATATGACTCCACCGCCTGGATCAGCGGCTGATAAAGACTGCTGTCCGCCCCGGGAAAGGTCAGAAGACCTTCCACCGTCTTCAGCATCTGCAGGTAACAGAGATCAAAGGCCCCCCGGCAGATGCGCTCCAGACTCGCCGGCAGGCTGACCCTTAAGGCAGGGCTTTTATAAAAGGCCTGGGCCGCGATCTCAAAAACCCCTTCAGGGACCGATACGGCCTCAGCACTTCCGAAATATTTCAGCAGCCTGTCCCGGCCCTGCCGCCGCTCCAGAAGAAAGTCTCCTTCCACCCGTAAAACGGGATTGTCCGGGTCCACTGTCACCCTGCGCAGGCCCGTGTAAGTCTCCATGGCCAGACCGCCGTTGGATAAGGCCCCGTCCGGCACATGGACCAGACTGGCCGGCAGGTGCAGCCGGGTCAGATGGCGGTTATCCGTCATGGCCCCTTTAAGGACCCGCGTGGTCCCCGGCAGGATCCTGTAATGTGAAAGCCTGTCATGGGGACTGATCCAGCGCAGGGTCATCTCCCGGCCGTCCCTTTCATAAAGACCCAGGTCATCGGACACAAAAACCGGATTCTCCGCCGCGGCACTGATCTGCCCCTCCCACTCTTCAATCGTGCCCATATGCCTGACGGCCGCGGGCAGATGCAGATGGCGGACATTCCGGGACCCCAGCAGAACCGCGTTCCCGAGATATTCTACGGACTCGGAAAGGACCAGCCTTTTCAGACCGATACAGATGGCAAAGGCATAGTCATGGACGACTCTGATCCCTTCGGGCAGGCGGATCTCCTCCAGCTCCTGGCCGTTGGCAAAAAAGGCATAGCTGCCGATCTCCAGCACCGGCTGCCCGTCGATCAGGGCAGGCAGGGTAAGCTGCTTTGGCGCCTCGCCGGAGAAACCCGTGAGACACAGACCGCCCGGCACCTGCCTGTACGCATAGCTCACCTGTCCCATCACAGCTCACCGGTCTCATCGGCATCTTCAGAAAGCGCCGCCCGGCCGGCCTTTAAGGCTGCCGCTTCCCGGCGCAGCTGCATTCCCCGCTCGCCCAGCATGAACCGCTCCTGATAAGCCGCGAAGGTCTCCCGGCTGTGCTCGGCCACAAAACGGGCGGCGTCCGGATCCACCGTCAGCTCCGTCACCAGCAGCAGCATCTCACTGCCCTCGCCGAAGGCTTCATCGATAAAGGTTAAGATGTTCTTCAGCCGGCCTGCGGTCTCATCCCGCAGCTGACGCATGTAGTGAAGACGGATATCGTAGGCCTGACGGACCATGTCAAACTGGCCGGCAGGGGAGGGATCCCCGCATACCTGCAGCTTTCTGACCTGTTCATCGGCAAAGTCCGCCGCGTACTGGTGCTTCCCCCTGTCAGCATCTGACAGGCCGCCCAGGGCTGCGGCATCGGCAATGGCCTTCCGCTCATCATCACGAAGGGCGGCCAGGGCCTGAATGACATCTGCGGTCTTTCCGGCCGCCACATCGCCCTTCAGCTGCCGGAGGGCCGGCAGGATCTGCCGGATCCCGTCCTCGGTATGCATAACCTGACAGATATCCGGCCGGATCGCCGAGACAAAAAGACCGATCAGGGAAATACGCTCATCCAGCGGCGCCTCTTTGGCCCGCTGCAGGCTGGCCTCACTGCGATGCCCGGCCAGGACCTCGCTGACCCCGTAATCCGTCCCGTATTTCCTGAAGAGGGCATAGTAAGCGGCAAACTCACCGGCGATCCGCTCATGACGGATGTACTGGCTGATCAGGTCGTCATTCACCGCAAAGCCGCTCTCCTCATACAGGGTGATGGCCTCGGACAGGTCTTCCCAGCCCCTGGCCGTCACATACTGGACCCGGCCGCCCTGCTTCTCGATGTGATAGAAATCATCCCTCCGGATATCCAGATAGGTCAGGATGGACTGGTGGAAGCCCCGGGAGACGGCATAGCGCTGCCAGGTCTCATAATCCGGCGCCACCTCCATGATCCGCAGACGGTCCAGAGTCACGATATCAAAATCATGGACCGCCCGGTTATACTCCGGGGGATTGCCGGCCGTCACCACCACCCAGCCCTCGGGAACCTTATGGCTGCCGAAGGTTTTATACTGAAGGAACTGCAGCATGGAAGGGGCCAGGGTTTCGGACACACAGTTGATCTCATCCAGAAAGAGGATGCCCTCCTTCCGGCCGCTTTTTTCCATGCTGTCATAGACCGCGGCGATGATCTCACTCATGGTGTATTCCGAGATGTCGAAAGTCTCTCCCATATAGCTTCTGGAAACGATCTTGGGCAGGCCCAGCGCACTCTGCCGGGTATGATGGGTCATGGCATAGCTGACCAGGGGCAGGCCCATCTCCCGGGCGATCTGCACCATGATGGCCGTCTTGCCGATGCCCGGCGCGCCCAGCAGAAAGACCGGCCGCTGCCGTTCTGAAGGAATCCTGTAATTGCCGTAGCGGTCCTTTTTCAGATAGATGCTCACGGTCTCCCTGATCTGTTCTTTTGCTTCCTGTATATTCAATCTATTCTCTCCTGTCTGATATCTTTTTCCTGCAGACACACGGACATGGCCCAGTCAGGCACTTTTACGGCGCTGCCGCCCGCCGGAAAAACAAAGGCTGTGCGGTATCCCGGGTCCGCCTCCGGGAAGGTGCCCTCGCCGTCTGTGAAATAAAGGAGCCCCTGCAGGGCGGTCATTTCCCCTGCCTCCTGCAGATGCCGCACATGGTCGAAGACCGGGCGGAAATCCGTACCGCCCACACCGACGATCTCCGTTTCCTCCACATACTTTTTAAAATCCTCCGCGCAGGTCAGCCGGTCATCCGCCGTCACTTCGCAGTCGCACTGGATGATATGTACATCCGTATGGTCGAAAAAGCTCTCCGTCTGCTTCAGAATGGTGTAGGTCTGACGCAGGAATTCCCTGACCGTCTCTCCCTGGGTGGAGGCCGAGGTGTCAATGGCGATCACCAGATCCCGGATCTTCAGGGCCTCCCGGGTCTCCAGCGGCTCGATCAGCGGGATATCCCCGTAGAGTTCCAGCCCGTAGGTGTAAAAGATGGTGTCAAAGGCGTCGCGGCTCAGCTGCATCTCCTCGCTCGGCACCGCGAAGCGGCGCAGGAAGGTGCTGTAATCCTCAGGGCCGGCCTGGATGCCGGCCAGCTTTTCCTTCAAAGTGCCGGGCGTGTCCCCGGCCGCGCTCTCCCGGGTCTCCAGCCGGACCTTAAGGTCCTTCCGGATCCTTTGCCAGTGCCGGCGGATCTCCTCCTCCTGCCGGCTTTCATCGCCCAGCCAGTAGATATGCATATCCTGCTGGAAAAACTCGGCATAGACGATCAGCTCTTTCCGGGCTTTTTTATCTG
>CADAIF010000026.1 GCA_902787905.1 uncultured Lachnospiraceae bacterium | reverse complement strand
TATAATGAACGGGGATCTGGATGAGATCATCGATTCCCTGACCGCCGCAGACCAGGCGGCGAAGCTGGCATCCATGGAGGAGGCCTGAGCCCTATGGAAAGACAGGTTGATTTAGATAAGCTGACCGACGGCAGGCGGTATGGCTCCGGGGACATGGTCCGGGCTGACAGCGGCGGCTGTGTCGGCTGCAGTGCCTGCTGCAGGGGCATGGGGGATTCCATTTTGCTGGATCCGCTGGACGCCCACAGGATCTGCGCCTGTTTCGGGGTTCCCTTTGAAGCCCTGATGGCTGATCATGTGGCCCTGGGCGTCGTAGACGGCATGATCCTGCCCCATCTGCAAATGGTGGGAGAGGATGAGCACTGCATCTTTCTTAATGCGGAGGGCCGCTGCGGCATCCATAAGGTCCGTCCGGGTTTCTGCAGGCTGTTTCCTCTGGGCCGTCTTTATGAGAACAGGGATTTCCGCTATATCATGCAGGTGGATGTCTGTGCCAAAAAGAATCTGGGCAAGGTCCAGGTCAGGAAATGGCTGGGCGAGAAAAATATCGCCGTCTATGAGCGGTTCGTGAAGGACTGGCACTATTTTCTGAAGGATGCCGGTGAGACCCTTTTAGAGGAGGGGGCCGGGGAGGATACCCGGCGGAACGTCAATATCTATATCCTTAAACAGTTCTACCTGCGCGGTTTTGAGGCGGAGAAGGATTTTTATCAGCAATTTAACGAAAGACTCGCCGAATCCTCTGCGGTTATCGTTAAAAATCACTGATGATTGACAAAGTGCCTAAACTAAATGGCATTTACGACGGGAAGTTGCGCTTTTAGCGCATTGTTTTGAGGCGCTTTTTTGTGGTAAGCTGTTAAGAACTAAGGAGTATGTGAAAAGAGGAGATCAATCATGCGAGAGTTTTCAATTACCATTGACGACCATCAGCAGCCCATGCGCGTCGGCCCGGCCGGTGAAATTGCTCAGGAGGCTTCCCGTTACACTTCTGAGATCAGCATGGTCACTGAGGACAGGCGCCTGAACGCGCGTGATATTTTTGTCTGGATGCAGCTCAGGTCCAAGGCCGGCGACGTGCTTGATTTTGAAGTGACCGGACCGGACGAGGATAAGGCGGCGGAGTCTTTTTCAGCTTATCTGAAGGATCAGTTGACAAGGGCTTAAATGACAAGTGAAGGATCAAAGGTTCTGCACAGGGGAGTTTTCCTTTTCTGCAGAACCTTTTATTTTATCCGGAGATATGGTAGAATTGATGAAAACATAACGGGGGTTTGACATGAACAGGAGGCATAACATGGTTATTTCCAAAAGAATGGCACCGCTTGTGGAGGGATCTTCGGCCATCCGCAAGCTTTTTGAAGAAGGCAAGGCCCTGGCCAAAGTCGTGGGTAAAGAAAATGTCTATGATTACAGTCTGGGCAATCCCAGTGTCCCCGCGCCTGAGGCGGTGAAGGCTTCGATCATCAGGAACCTTGAGGAGAAGGATCCCTTATATCTGCACGGCTATATGAGTAATTCCGGCTATGATGAGGTGCGTCAGGCGGTGGCCGACAATCTGAACCGGCGTTTCGGCTCCGAATATAAGGGGGAGGATATCATCATGACCGTAGGCGCAGCCTCCGGGATCAACGATATCCTGAATCTTTTCCTGGATCCGGATGATGAGGTAGTGGCTTTCGCTCCCTTCTTCGGTGAGTACCGGAACTATACCGCCATGGCCGGCGGTGTCCTGAAGGTGGTGCCGGCGGATACGGAAACTTTCCAGATCAATATCGACGCCCTGGATGCTGTGATCACCGAAAGGACCCGGCTGGTCATCGTCAATAACCCCAATAATCCCACCGGCGTGATCTATTCCGGGGAGACGCTGGACAGGCTGCAGGCGGCCCTGGCCCGGGCGGAGGAGAGGATCGGTCATCCCATCTATGTGATCTCCGACGAACCCTACCGTGAACTGGTTTATGACGGCAATGTGCTGCCCTTCATGCCGGATCATATCCGCAACTGTCTTATCGTCTATTCCTTCAGTAAGTCCTTATCTCTGCCGGGTGAGCGTATCGGTTACGTCGCCGTCTCGCCCAGAATGGAGGCTTACGAGGAGGTCCTGGCCGGTCTGGTCGTGACCAACAGGATCGGCAGCGTCAACGCGCCTTCACTGATGCAGCTGGTCATCATGGACTGCCTGGAGGAGAAGCCGAGGCTTGAGATCTACGACAGTAACCGGCGGATGCTTTACGATAAGCTGACGGCTCTGGGCTTTGAGTGCCTGAAGCCCCAGGGTGCCTTCTATCTTTTTGTCAAATCACCCATTGAGGATTATAAGGCCTTCATCGAAGAAGGCAAAAAGGAGCATATCCTGATGGTGGATGCTTCCGGCTTCGGATGCCCGGGCTATGTACGTCTGGCCTACTGCGTCTCACCGGAAATGATCCGCCGCTCCTTCCCGGCCTTTGAGCGGCTGGCTGAGAAAATGAAGGAAAGGGGAAATAAAGCATGAAAGCGTGGCAGGATAAGGTAAGGCGGGTGACGCCTTACACACCTGGAGAACAGCCCAACAAGGCTTCCATGATCAAGCTGAATACCAATGAAAATCCCTATCCGCCGGCACCCGGCGTCAGAAGGATCCTTGACAGTTTTGACGAGGACCGTCTGCGTCTGTATCCGGATCCGGCGGCCACATCGCTGGTGGCGGCCCTTGCGGACCGTTACGGCGTGGGCAGGGACCAGGTCTTTGTGGGCGTAGGGTCGGACGATGTGCTGGCCATGGCCTTTCTGACCTTCTTTAATTCGGATAAACCCATCTTTTTCCCGGATATCACCTATTCCTTTTATCCGGTCTGGGCGGATCTCTACCGGATCCCCTATGAGACAAAGGCCTTAAGGGAGGATTTTTCCATCCGGGCAGAGGACTATTATCCGGACAACGGGGGCGTCATCTTCCCCAATCCCAACGCGCCGACATCCCGCTATGAATCCCTGTCCCTGATCCGGGACGTGCTGGATCACAATCAGGATGTGGTCGTGATCATTGATGAGGCCTATATCGATTTTGCCGGGGAGAGTGCCCTTTCCCTGGTGGCGGAATACGACAACCTGCTGGTGGTCCAGACCTTTTCCAAGTCCAGGTCCATGGCAGGCATGAGGATCGGCTACGCCATCGGCCAGCCGGACCTGATCCGGGCCTTAAATGATGTCAAATATTCGTTTAATTCCTATACCATGAACCAGACCTCTCTGGCCATCGGCGTGGAGGCTGTCAGGGACGAGGCCTATTTCCGCAGGACCCTGGACATGATCTGCGCCACCCGGGAGGCGGCCAAGGCTTCTTTTACTGAGCTGGGATTTACCTTCCCGGAGCCCTCGGCCAACTTTATCTTTGTGACCCATCCGGACTATGAGGCGGCCGAGCTTTTTAAGGCCCTGCGCGAAAAAGATATCTATGTCCGGTATTTTGACAAGCCGGTCATCAACCGCTATCTGCGGGTGACCATCGGCACGGATGAGCAGATGGCCGCGCTGTTTGCTTTTCTGAAATCCTACATGAAGAAGGGATAACCTATGAGGCAAAAGACTGTGACCGTCTCGGTCCGCCATCTGGTGGAATTCATCCTGCGCAGCGGGGACCTGGTTTCCGGCGGCGCAGGACTGGCAGAGGTGGAAGCCATGCAGAAGGGCAGCCGCGCCCACCGGCGTCTGCAGAAGGCCGCGGGGCCCTCCTATCAGGCGGAGGTCAGTCTTGAGCATACCACAGTGATCGATGACGACCTGGTGATCACCGTCAGCGGCCGCGCGGACGGTGTGATCACCGAGTCTGTCATGCGGGCGGACGAAAACGGCGTCCTGTCCATGCAGAACGTGATCACCATAGACGAGATCAAGGGAACCTATAAGGATCCCGGGCATATCACAGAGCCTGTACCGGTGCATCTGGCACAGGCCATGTGCTATGCCTTTTTTTATGCGGACCAGAATGACCTGCCCGTGATCGATGTGCAGATGACCTATGTCCATCTGGATAAGGCCACGGTGAAGCAGTTCAGGGAGACCCTGACCTTCGGCGAGCTTTCCTTCTGGTATCAGGAGCTGATCGGCAGGTACGCGGACTGGATCCGCTGGCAGGCCGGCCGGGAGGAGGAGAGGGATGCGTCCATTGCCGCTGCCTCCTTCCCCTATGCCTACAGGGAAGGGCAGAAAAAGCTGGTTTCCGGCATCTATCAGACCATTGTCAGGCAGAAGCGTCTCTTTGCCCTGGCCCCCACCGGGACAGGCAAGACCATGGCGGCCGTTTATCCGGCCCTGCAGACCATGGGCCGGGGGATGACGGAGAAGATCTTTTATCTGACGGCAAGGACCATCGCCAGGACTGTGGCCGAGGATGCCTTCGCCACCTTACAGGCGGGAGGGCTGACGGCCAGCTGCGTGACACTGACGGCCCGGGACAAGATCTGCATTTTCGACAAGGCGGTCTGTGATCCGGCCCTCTGTCCCAGGGCCAAAGGCCATTTTGACAGGGTCAATGAGGCCCTCTGGGATATCCTGCATCATGAAAAACATATGACCCTGCCCGTGATCCTAAGCTACGCGGAAAAGCACCGGGTCTGTCCCTTTGAATACCAGCTGGATATCGCCCTCTTTACGGACGCGGTGATCTGTGACTACAACTATGTTTTTGACCCGGACGCCCGTCTGCAGCGCTTTTTCGGTGACCGGGCGGGAGACTACTGCTTCCTGGTGGATGAGGCCCACAATCTGGTGGACCGGGCCCGGGATATGTTCAGTGCCCGGCTGGCAGCGGATTTCCTGAAAAATGCCGCCAAAGCCTTAAAGGGCACGGACCGGCGTCTGTCCTCGAGGCTGGGTCAGGTCAACCGCTATTTTGACGAGCTTGCGGAAACGGCAAAGGAAGGGCTGGAGATCCGGGAGAGCATCGGGGCGCTGATGGCCCTTCTGACCCGGCTGAATGAAGTGATGGAGGAGCTGCTGCGGGGGGACCTGCGCCAGGACAGGCGGGAGCCGCTTTTGGACCTTTACTTTGAAGTGCGCCGCTTTCTCATGACCTATGACCGGAGTGACGACCGCTACCTGACCTATACGATCCTGCGGCGGAAATATCTGGTCCTGAAGATCGCCTGCATGGACCCCTCCAGGGATATCGGCGAAGCCCTGAAAAAGGGGCGCAGCGCCATCTTTTTCTCGGCCACACTGCTGCCTGCGGCCTATTATAAGCAGATGCTCAGCGACACTGCCAGGGAGGATTTTGACATGGCCGTGGCCTCCCCCTTTGACCCTTCCAGGCAGCTGGTCCTGGCCGCGGATGATGTGACCACCCGCTACAGCGCCCGGGGGCCGGCCCTTTATGAGCGCCTGGCTGAGTATATACGCCGGATCATCCGGAGCCGGCGGGGCAATTATCTGGTCTTTTTCC
Organism: uncultured Lachnospiraceae bacterium; assembly: GCA_902787905.1. GTDB lineage: Bacteria > Bacillota > Clostridia > Lachnospirales > Lachnospiraceae > UBA2912. Next base: position 8,428 of record CADAIF010000026.1, on the reverse strand, counting down.
CATCCTATCAGATGATGGCGGATGTCTTTGAGTGCTTCTCGGACAAGACCTTAAGACAGGTGGGCCATGGCCTTCGGGTCATCCGTCAGGAGAGTGAGATGGCTGAGGCGGACAGGCAGGCCTTCCTGGATGCCTTCCAGGAGGATCCCTCCGTCTCCGTGATCGGCTTCTGCGTCATGGGCGGCATCTTTGCCGAAGGCATTGACCTGAAGGCAGACAGGCTCATCGGTGTGATCATTGCCGGAACCGGCCTGCCCCAGGTGGGAGATGAACGGGAGCTGCTCAAGGCCTATTTTGATCAGAAAACCGGCGACGGCTTTGCCTATGCCTACCTGTACCCGGGCATGAACAAGGTCCTTCAGGCCGGCGGCCGGGTCATCCGGACGGAGGAGGATACGGGCGTGATCGCCCTGCTGGATGAGCGTTTCCTCTACAGCCAGTACAGGCAGCTGATGCCGGAGAGTTGGGAGCCCCTTAAACGGACCGGTCTTGCAGATGTTTCCGGCCTGGTGGAGTCCTTCTGGACAGAGCGGACCTGACGGGACGGATGTATAACAAAAAGAACCGGGCAGATGATTTTCAAGTGAGTAAGCTTATGTTAAAATATTATCAGATTTAGAAGCTGCATTGCAGCAAGAAGGAGGCTGGCACAATGACAATAACGATCTGTATCGGCAGTTCCTGCCATCTTAAAGGATCCAGAAGCGTGATCGGACGTATGGATACCCTGCTGACGACCCACAATCTTAAAGACCGGGTGACCCTGAACGGTTCCTTTTGTATGGACGACTGTGCCAATGGTGTCTGTGTGACGATCGATGAAGATCACTTCAGTGTATCTCCCGAAACGGTGGATGCCTTTTTTGAAAAAGAGGTGCTGGGGAGGCTGAACGCGTGATCGCCATTTCCATAAAACCGGCAAAATGCAAGGACTGCTACAAGTGCATCCGTCTCTGTAAGGTCAAGGCCATCAAAATGGTGAATGACCGGGCCAGACTGTCAGGCGGAGACTGTATCGAATGCGGTCAGTGTCTGGAAGCCTGTCCCCAGAATGCCATTGTCTGCCAGGAGGATCTGCGCAGGATCAGGCAGATGATCGCGGACGGGGAGACGACTGTGGTCTCTCTGGCGCCGGCCTATCTGGGCGTTTTCGGCGACGCCTCTCCCGGTCAGATGGCCTCGGCCCTGCGCAGGCTGGGCTTTACCTATGTCCATGAGACCGCGGAAGCGGCACCCTATCTGACGGAGTCCTATATTCAGCGCTCGGACAGGTCCGGAGAAAACGATGTGATCCTGACCTCTGCCTGTTCGGCCATCAATAACCTGATTGAAAAATATCATCCCGAAATGCTGCCTTATCTGGCCCCCACGGTCACACCGGCCATCGCCCACGGGCGTATGCTGAGGGAAAAGTACGGCAGCGACGTGAAGATCATCTATATCAGTCCCTGTGTCGCTGACAGCGGGGACGCCCTCCGTGACAGGCGGACCAGGGGCGTCATCGACGCCGTCCTGGATTTCGCCGCCTTAAGAGACTGGCTGCGGTCGGAGAAGATCCTGATCCCGGAATGTCCGGAAGGGTCGATGGATAACGCGGATCTGAAGGTGGACCGTCTTTACGCGGTCAGCGGCGGCATCCTGTCCTCCATCAAGGCGGACAAGAAGCACCGCTGCCGGCATAAGCGTCTCTACTTAAGCGGCATCGGCCCCTGCGAGGAGCTTTTCGACTGTATCCGCAGGGGGGAGATCTCCAACTGTGTGGTAGAGCTGAGTGCCTGTGTGGGCGGCTGCCTGAACGGCCCCCTGACCGGCGGCAAAAAGAGTGACCGTTTCCGGCGGAAGATCGCTCTGAGCCAGAAGGTCAGCGAGCATGTGACGCCGGATTATCCGCCCCTTTCAGAGGCGGTGGACCTCAGTAAAACTTATGAGCCCAGACGGCGTCAGCCTAAGATGCCCAGTGAGGAAGAGCTTCATGCCATTTTAAGCATGACCGGCAAGGACCGGCCGGAAAAGGAGCTTAACTGCGGGGCCTGCGGCTTCCCCACCTGCCGGGCCAAGGCCACGGCGGTCTTCCAGGGCAGGTCTGAGCTGTCCATGTGCATCCCCTATATGTATGAACAGGCCAGAGGCACCACGGAGACCATCCTGTCCATGACCCCTAATATGATCATCGTGGTCAACAGGGACTGCCTGATCAGGGAATTCAATCATACGGCCGAGGCCCTTTTCGGCGTGGCCAGGGACAAGGTCATGAACCGGCCCATCAGCGCGGTCATGCCGGACGACCTTTTTGCCTGGGTCATCTCTCATCATGAAAACATCCTGGAGCGCCGTGTGGATTATGAGGACCTTGGTCTTTATACCATGCAGAGCATCATTTATATGCCGGAGCAGAAACGGGCCCTGGCCATCATCCGTAATATCACAGATCAGGTGCGGCACCAGCAGCAGCTTCAGCAGGTGAAGCTGGAGACGGTCGCCATGGCCCAGAACGTGATCAGCCGCCAGATGATGGTAGCCCAGGAGATCGCGGGTCTTCTGGGGGAGACGACGGCGGAGACCAAATCCACCCTGAACAGGCTGAAGGATACCCTGCTCAATGATGTGGAGGAGACCGGCCTATGAAGGTGAGTCTGGACATCTGCCGGCGGCAGCTGAACAAGTTCGGAGAAGAACTCTGCGGAGATACGGTGGAGGTCATTTACAAGGAGGATTCCGAGATCGTGATCCTGGCGGATGGTATGGGCAGCGGCGTCAAAGCCAACATCCTGTCCACCCTGACGGCCAAGATCCTGGGAACCATGCTGAAAAACGGGGAATCTGTAGATGAATGTGTGGAGACCCTGGTGTCCACCCTGCCGATCAGTAAGGAGCGGCAGGTGGCCTATTCCACCTTCGCCATTCTTCAGGTCTTCCATGACGGCAGAGCCTATCTGGCCGAGTACGACGCCCCGGCCTGTCTGCTGATCCGTGACGGGCAGACGGTGCCGCTGGAGAGCTCTGAGCTTGAGATCGCCGGCCGGCGCATTAAGGAGTATATCTTTAAGGTCCTGCCGGGAGATACCTTTGTCCTGATGAGCGACGGCGTGACCCATGCCGGTCTGGGCTCAGTCTACCCCTTCGGATGGGGCCGGACCCGGGTGGGCGAATTTGCTGCCGTTCTTTCCGGAAACCGGGAAATGACCGGGGACAGGATCGCCGCGGAGATCTCCGGTGAGTGTGACAGGCTCTACAGCGGCTGCGCGGGCGACGATACCACCGTGGTGGTGAGCCAGGTGATGGCCCGAAGGGACCTGAGCCTCTTTACCGGACCGCCAAAAAGCAAGGAGGACGACGTCCGTCTCATGGCGGCTTTTATGGAGATGCCCGGGGTCCATGTGGTCAGCGGCGGCACCAGTGCCACCATTGCCTCCAGATATCTGGGCAAGCCTCTCAGACCCTCCCTCTTTTACGATGATCCCGAGATCCCGCCCACAGCAGAGCTGGAGGGGATCGACCTGGTCACGGAAGGCGTGCTGACCCTGAACCGGGCGGTCAGTCTTCTGAAGGCCTACAATCAGGGAGACCGGTCTGAGGCTTTTTATAAACAACTGGACGCCGGCAACGGCGGCGCCCGGCTGGCGAAGCTGCTCATTGAGGGCTGTACGCATCTGACCCTTTTTGTGGGCCAGGCCATGAATGAAGCCCACCAGGCCGCGGGCCTGTCCTTCGACCTGAGTATCAGGATGCAGCTGGTGGACAGGATCGCCAGAGAATGCCGTGAAATGAAAAAGACAGTGGCTGTTAATTACTACTGATCACGAAAGCAGGTATTATGAAGAAAAATTTTGTCACTGATATCAATAAGATCAAGTTTGAAGTATATACCGAGGTGGCCCGGATGGCCTTTGCGGGGGAGCTGGATGCCCATAAGGATGAGATCCCCTACAATATCATCCCCGGCAGAACGCCGATTTACCGCTGCTGTGTCTACAAGGAGCGGGAGATCATAAGGGAGCGTGTCCAGCTGGCCATGGGCCGGACGGTCCGTCCCGGCAGCGCGGGCAGCAAAAACATCGTCCAGGTCATTGAAGCGGCCTGCGAGGGCTGTCCCATCAATCGTTTCAATGTCACCAATAACTGTCAGATGTGTCTGGCCAAGCGCTGCCTGGGCGCCTGCAATTTCGGGGCCATCCGTTTTGAGGGCGGCCATGCGGTCATTGACCACAAGAAGTGCAAGGAGTGCGGCCGCTGTGCCCAGGCCTGCCCCTACAACGCGATCGCGGACCTGATGCGTCCCTGCAAGCGCAGCTGCCCGGTGGATGCCATCACCATGGATGAGGATAACATCGTCGTCATCAATGAAGAAAAGTGCATAAACTGCGGTCAGTGCGTGGTCAACTGCCCCTTCGGCGCCCTGTCCGACAAGTCCTTTATGGTGGACGTCATCAAGATGATCAAAAACGGGGCCAGGGTCTACGCCATGCCCGCCCCGGCCATCGAGGCCCAGTTCGGACCGGATGTCACCGTCGGTATGATCCGGGAAGCCCTGATCAAACTTGGCTTTACCGATATGTATGAAGTATCCCTTGGCGCGGACTTTGTATCCAAACATGAGGGCGAGGAGCTGATCGAGCATTACGAGGCGGGAGAGAAGATGACCACCTCCTGCTGCCCGGCCTTTGTCTCCATGATCAAGAAGCATTATCCGGCAGCTCTCAAATACATGTCCTCGACCGTCTCTCCCATGCAGGCTACGGCCAGGCTGATCAAGGCCATGGATCCGGAAGCTGTCTGCGTCTTCATAGGTCCCTGCATGGCCAAAAAGGCGGAGGTCATCGATTCCATCACCTTCGAGGCCGCGGATTATGCCATGACCTTCGAGGAGCTGGCCAGCATGTTTGAGGCCATGGACATCGACCCGGCAGACTGCACGGAGGAGCTGCAGCAGGGCAGCCGCTACGGCAAACAGTACTCCATCTCGGGCGGCGTCACCGCCGCTGTCCTTCAGACCTTCAAGGAAGCCAAAAAGGATGTGGATCTGAAGGTCCATACCTGCAACGGCGCGGCGGAGTGCAAGAAGGCCCTGATGCTTTTAAAGAGCGGCCGTCTGCCTGAGGATTTCGTGGAGGGCATGGTCTGCGAGGGCGGCTGTGTCAACGGACCGGCCATGCTCTATAAGGACCGCACCTTCATGAAGGAGCGCAACCAGCTGATCAACAGTGCGGATGAGCGCGGCGTTTTGGAGAATGTGGCCCGTTATGACGACCTGAAGGTGGATATGACAAGAACCTTCCAGTAGAAAAAGCGTCTTTTGTCCGCAGGATGAATTGCGCGGAGCCTGGGCTCTGTGTTATAATCATTAATTGTACGAATCAAATGGTATAGACCATCTCTGCCTGACGTGAAAGCCATGCTTAAGCGGAAGGCATCAGACACTATCCCACACTAATGGGGAAGCCTTTGCTGACCCGAAGAAAGGATGAAAAAATGACTGTTTACAACCCCAAATCACTGAAAGCGGAAGAATTCATCAATGACGAGGAAATCCGGGAGACCCTGGCATACGCCGAGGCCAACAAGGACAACTTCGAGCTCATCGACAGCATTCTCGAAAAGGCCCGTCCGGTCAAAACCGAGACCGGCTGTGTCTGTCACGGCCTGACCCATCGGGAGGCCTCTGTGCTTTTGGCCTGCGAGGATCCGGAGAAGATCGCCCGCATGTTCGAGATCGCCGAGGAGATCAAGCTGGCCTTCTACGGCAACCGGATCGTGATCTTCGCCCCCCTGTATCTTTCCAACTACTGTGTCAACGGATGTCTTTACTGTCCCTATCATTTAAAGAATAAGCACATCCCCAGAAAGAAGCTGACCCAGGAGGAGGTCAGGGCGGAGGTCATCGCCCTGCAGGATATGGGCCATAAGCGTCTGGCCATCGAGGCCGGCGAGGACCCCGTCAATAATCCGATCGAATATATCCTGGAATGTATTCAGACCATCTACAGCGTCCAGCATAAGAACGGCGCGATCCGCCGTGTCAACGTCAATATCGCCGCCACCACGGTGGAGAATTACCGTAAGCTTAAGGACGCCGGGATCGGTACCTACATTCTGTTCCAGGAAACCTACCATAAAGACAGCTATGAGGTCCTGCATCCCACCGGTCCCAAGCATGACTACGCCTACCATACCGAGGCCATGGACCGGGCCATGGAGGGCGGCATCGACGATGTGGGTCTGGGTGTCCTTTTCGGTCTGGACAAATACAAATACGAGTTTGCCGGTCTTCTTATGCATGCGGAACATCTGGAGGCCGTCCACGGCGTCGGCCCGCACACCATCAGTGTGCCCAGGGTCAAGCATGCGGATGATATCGATCCGGCAGCCTTTGACAATTCCATCTCCGATGAGATCTTTGAAAAGATCACGGCCTGTATCCGCCTGGCAGTGCCCTATACCGGCATGATCATCTCAACCAGAGAGACCGAGGAGGTCCGTTCCAAGCTGCTCAGAGTGGGTGTTTCCCAGGTCAGCGGCGGCTCCAGGACCTCTGTCGGTGGCTATACCCAGGAGGAACGTCCCCATGATACCGAGCAGTTTGATGTCTCTGACCAGAGAACGCTGGATGAGGTCGTCAAATGGCTGATGGACAACGGCCATATCCCCTCCTTCTGCACCGCCTGTTACAGGGCCGGCAGGACAGGCGACCGCTTCATGAGCCTCTGTAAGACAGGCCAGATCCTGAACTGCTGTCATCCCAATGCCCTGATGACCCTGACGGAGTATCTGGTGGACTACGCGTCGCCGGAAACCAAGGCCAAGGGTTACGAAATGATCGAGGAGGAGCTGAAGCGGATCCCCAGGGACCGTACCCGCCAGATCGCTGCCGAGAATATCGAGGCCATCAAGAACTCCAACAGGCGTGACTTCCGTTTCTGATCCTGACAATCTCTGATGGGAGGACCTGCCATGGGATTAAATGATGTTGTTTCGGCGGAACGCCTGCATATTGCTTTTTTCGGCCTGCGAAACGCCGGAAAGTCCAGCCTGGTCAACGCGGTGACCGGTCAGGACCTGTCGGTGGTCTCAGATGTTCTGGGCACCACCACGGACCCGGTGCGAAAGGCCATGGAGCTGCTGCCTCTGGGACCGGTGCTGATCATTGATACGCCGGGCTTTGACGACAGCGGCAGTCTGGGGGAGCTCAGGGTCAGGAAAACGGCCCGGGTGCTGGCCCAGACGGATATCGCCATCCTGGTGGTGGATGCCGCCCTTGGCAGGCAGCCCGGGGATGAGGAGATGATCGCCCTTTTTAAGGCGCGGAAGATCCCTTATCTGGTGGCCCTGAACAAGGCAGATCTCCTTGCGGACCGGCCGGCGCCGGCAGCGGAGGAGATCTATGTCAGCTCTGTCAGCGGCGAGAATATCAATGAACTTAAAGATCGGATCGGGGCCCTGCGCCCGGAAGGCAGCGGTGAGAAGCTGATCGTCTGCGACCGGCTGGCCCCCGGGTCTGTGGTGGTGCTGGTGATCCCCATCGACGAATCCGCCCCCAAGGGCCGTATCATCCTGCCTCAGCAGATGGTCCTGCGGGAGCTTCTGGATCACCACATGTCTGTCCTGGTCTGTCAGGCGGTGGACCTTTCAGTCACCCTGGCCGGGCTGGTCAGAAAGCCGGACCTAGTCATTACGGATTCCCAGGCCTTTAAGAGCGTGGCGGCGGATACGCCGGAGGATGTCCTTCTGACCTCCTTTTCCATCCTCATGGCCAGATATAAGGGAAATCTGCGTCAGCTGACCCTGGGAGCGTCAAAGCTCCTGGCCCTGACGGATCAGGACCGGGTCCTGATTTCCGAAGGCTGCAGTCATCACCGCCAGTGCGGGGATATCGGCACCGTCAAAATGCCGGCCTGGATCCGGCAGAGGACCGGTGCGTCTCCGGCTTTGGCCTTTACTTCCGGCGGGGATTTCCCTGCAGACCTGTCAGACACGGACCTGGTCATCCACTGCGGGGGCTGCATGCTGAATGAGAAGGAGATGCAGCACCGGCTTCAGGTCGCTGAGGCAGCGGATGTGCCCGTGGTCAACTACGGGATCGCCATCGCGGCCATGCATGGCATCTTAAGAAGGAGCCTTGAGATCTTTCCTGAACTGACAGCTTTGCTGGAGGAGGAATAACATGGAAGGGCTGTTGACGATCCGGGCGATCGAGCAGTTGTATGAGACCGGGGATCTGCCGGATGAACAGATGGCAGCGCTGATTGAGACAGATGCTTTTGACGAGCCTCTGGCGGCCTTTGCCGAAAGGCGGCGCCGTCAGCATTACGGGACGGACGTTTATGTCCGCGGCCTGATAGAGTTTACCAATTACTGCAGGAATGACTGCTATTACTGCGGCATCCGAAAGGGCAACGCCAGAGCGGACAGATACCGCCTGTCTGAGGCGGAG
>CADAIF010000025.1 GCA_902787905.1 uncultured Lachnospiraceae bacterium | reverse complement strand
TATCCTTGAGGACATGCAGGTCCCCGAAATCCTTACAGAGTTTTTCAGTTCTGATGATCGACATGACCGTCCTCCTATTCGTATACGGAATACTTCTTCTCCGCCTTGTTGAAAACAAAGGTGAAGAAAGCCGTAATGATCAGATAGATGATCATCGCCGGAATGTAAACCAGCGCTGTTGCTGAGGACGATGATATCGCACGTGTCACCTTGGTCAGGTCGGACAGGCCGATGATGGCGACCAGGGAAACATCCTTTAAGACCATGATAAATTCATTGCCGACCGGCGGGATCAGGCGGCGGACCGTCTGCGGAATGATGATCAGCCGCATGGTCTGCCCGTAGGTCATGCCCAGGGCCTTGGCCGCCTCATACTGTCCCTTGTCGATAGACTGGATGCCTGCACGGATATTCTCAGCCAGATAGGCCGCCGTATTCAGTGTGTAGGCGATCAGAGCCGCCACAAAGGCACTCTTGATGGTAAGCGCCGGATTGAACTGGGGCAGGCCGAAATACAGGAAATAGATCTGCATGAGCAGCGGTGTGCCTCTGAAAAAGAAGATATACGCGCTGCACGGCTTGCTTAAGATCGGGTTCTTCGACATTTTTCCCAGTGCCAGGAACAGACTCAGAACCAGGCCCACGGCTACTGAAATGATCGTGATGATGATCGTCATTCTGGCACCCAGCAGCAGCTGAGGCAGCCAGTTGACCATCCTGCTTATTGCATCCATAAATCAACCTCCGGTCGTTTTTATTATTCCTCCGAAAAAGAGCGATCAGTCAAGATCAGCTGTGATATCGCTGCCGAAGTACTTGGTCGCGATCTCACCCAGCTTGCCGCTGGCTCTGAGCGCATCGAGGGCTGCTTCCATCTCGCCGCAAAGCGCGTCATTGCCCTTCTTGAAGCACATAACGATGGGCTCCTTCTCAGGAGACTCCCAGACGGTCTTGTAATTGTTGGCTTCGTCGCCCAGGTAGTAGGAAGCGACAACGGAGTCGGTACAGACAGCGTCCACACGGCCGGTCTTCAGCTCATCAAAAGCATTGATGACCTTCTCGTACTGTCTGAGCTCTGTGTTTAAACCGCCGGAGATCTGTTCCTGGATCAGGTAATCAGCTGTGGTCTCCATCTGAACAGCTACGGACTTGCCCTCAAGATCGGCAATGTCAGCGATCTCGGAATCGTTGGGAACCACGATCACAGGCGCGTTGGCCACATAGGTCTTGGAAAGTGTGTAGTTCTCGTCACGCTCCGGCAGGTAGCTGACGGAAGACATGATCACGTCATACTTGTCTGTGTCCACACCGGCGAAGATACCGTCCCAGGCAGTGTCAACCAGCTCAAGCTCAACGCCCATTTCAGCGGCCAGAGCCTGTGCCAGCTCGATGTCGAAACCAATGGCGGTCTTGCCGTCCTCATCAAAGTACTCCATGGGCGGATAGCCGATCTCGACACCGACCTGAAGAACGCCTTCCTTGAGTGTGGAAGCTGTGCCTGCAGCCTCAGCCTGTGACTCGCCTGCAGCCTCTGTCTGAGCTTCTGTCTGAGCCTTTGTTTCTGTTTTTGCGGAAGATGAACCGCCGCCGCAGCCTGCCAGCATAGATAAAGCCATCACTGCAGCTGCCACAAGTGCTAAACCCTTTTTCATTTTTTTGAACTCCTCCTGTATAGCTTAAGATGATGTTGTTTATTAAAATACCATTCTTCCTCCCGTTTGTCAATGCGCAAATGATTTTTTATACAGACAGATTGTATAAAATGCGGGATGGATTGAATTTTTATGCATTTATGACTAAATATACACTGTCATTCTGTATATTTCATCGCTTCTATGCGAAAAAGTGCCGGTTTTAAAAAAAGATGCTGCACTTGATACAGCATCTTTTTTATACGTCCGTAAAGCCCCTTATCCCTTGACAGATCCCAGGGCCATACCGCCGACGATATACTTGGACAGGATCAGGTAGACGATGATCACAGGGAAGATGGAAAAAGCGATCATCACGTAAACCTGGCCCATATCGAATTTCAGATAATCGGCGGACCTGAGCTGGGCGATCAGGATGGGCAGTGTTTTCTTTTTATCAATATGCAGGATCAGCGCCGGTGTGAAGTAATTATTCCAGCTGCTGACAAAGGTAAAGATGGCCTGCACAGCGATGGCCGGCCGCATCAGCGGCAGCGCGATGGTGTTGAAGGTCCGGAATTCTCCGGCGCCGTCGATCCTGGCGGCTTCCACCAGCGCCCCGGGCAGGGTGCTGTCCATGTACTGCTTCATATAGAAGAAGGTCACGGGCGAAGCGATCGTCGGAATGATCAGCGGGATCAGAGAGTTCTCCAGATGCATCTTCCCTACCAGCTGCAGGAAACCGAGGGCGGTGACCTGGGTCGGGATCATCATGATAGCCAGGATGAAGGTGTAAAGGACATGCTTCATCTTGAAATCATAGATATGGATCGCGTAGGCGGTCATCGTGGAAAAATAGGTACACAAAACAGCGCTGCAGGTAGAAACGATCAGGCTGTTGACCAGGCCCCGCAGGATAGGCAGGGTGCCTGCGGCCAGATTCTTCCAGTTGGTCAGCAGGTAGCTGCTGGGGAAGGGGGTAAAGCCCCTTGAAAGCTCTGCATGGGATCTGGTGGCGTTGATGAAAAGCACATAAAACCAGAACAGGCAGATGAAGGTCATCAAAATCAGAACAACATAGGCAATGATTCTTCTGGCATGGACACTCATGCCGCTGCTTTTCTTATCTGACACGGTCTCTATGCCTCCTTCCGCTCTCACGCTCTCCGGTCGCCCTGAAGACCAGGATGCTCAGGAAAGCGGTAATGATAAACAGGATGACCGAAAGGGCGCCGGCCATACCGAAGTTCTTACTGTAAAGATGCTTATTCAGATACATGATCAATGTCATGGAGGATCTCATGGGATCGCCGCTGCCGTTGGTCAGGATCTGCGGCACATCAAACATCTGCAGACCGCCGATCAGGGATGTGATCAGCACATAGATCAGGATCGGTCTGAGCAGAGGCAGGGTGATCCTGAAAAAGATCTTCGTGGCGGACGCGCCGTCCACCTGGGCTGCCTCATAAAGGGACGGGTCGATACCCATCATACCGGCCATCAGAAGGATGGTGGTATTACCGAACCACATGATGAAGTTCATCATGGCTACCAGGCCGCGTACGCTCCAGATGTGGGACATGAAGGCGTAGCGTGTGCTCAGGATCCCTGTCTGCAGCAGAATGGAGTTGATGGGGCCGCTGTCAGAGAACAGGGTAAAGAAGAGCATGGAAAAGGCGGATGCCATGATCAGGTTAGGCAGATAGATCACTGTCTTGAAGAAACGCTGGCACTTCAGGCGAAGACTGGGGTCCGAGAACCAGGCGCCTAAAAGCAGGGAAACGATGATCTGGGGTACAAAACCCAGGATCCACATGATCATCGTGTTCTTCGTGTACTGCAGCAGATCCCCGTTGGAAAGCAGTGTCTTATAATTCTGCAGGCCGATAAAATTGGGGCCGATCTGCGACAGCCCCGACCGGTAATTCTCGAAGAAGCTGTTATAGATGGTCGACGCCAGCGGAATCAGCTGAAAAATGACAAATACCACAAAAAACGGAATCAGGAAGATATAACCCCACCTGTTATATCTGGCTACCTTTGATCTGTTCATTGCCTCACCTCTCGTCCTGTGTTCTTTTTGAAGGATGCCCGGGGGCTCTTCAGATGCGGAAGTGCCTGCCCGGCAAGGCCGCCGGGCAGGCACCCCCGCTGCTAACTATTGTTTATGGAAGAAACTCAATGAAAATCGTTGTTATTAATGTGTCAGTTCCGGATACTTCTCGATCATAGCCTTGTAGAACTGCTCAAGTGCCTCTTCATAGGTGGCATTGCCTTCGAAGTAGTTCTTCATAGCCTTCTGGATCTCTTCGGTGTAGCCCTGATCGTAGATGGTCAGATTGGACTTGGAGATCTTCTCAGCGCCTGCGCAGAACATCGGAAGTGCATTCTGGCCGCCCAGAACAGCGTCGCTGTAGTTGGGATCCTGAGCCATTTCGTTCATGACCGGCTTGTTGTTAGCGAAATCGTTGACATCGACAACGATCTGCTTCATGGTTTCATCATTTGTGGTCAGCACACGCATGATGTCGCCAACCAGTGTCGGGTTATCTGTGTCAGCTGCGCCGAGGATCCATGTACCGCCCCAGGAGAAGCCCATGGGACCTTCAACTGCGCCCCAGCCGCCATTGGCTGCGATAGAGCTTGCGTCGTCAGCTGCCATACAGAAGTCGATCAGCCATGCAGGCCCAAAGTAGCAGAACGGCTTATTCTCAGTGTTCGGGAAGAAGCCCTTATTCCACTCATCGCCCCACAGAGAGTAGGTGTTGGTCATGCCGCCGTCAACGAGCATCTTCGCCTCGTCGACCCATGCCTTGGTCTGGTCGTCGATCACGATCTTGCCGTCTACGACGCAGGGCTGGCTGGCATTGTCATTGAAGACACGGTACAAATCATCAGCACCGGAGGTGATGGTGTAGCCGGCCTCTTTCAGCTTGGCTGCGGTTGCATTGAAAGCATCCCAGTCCTTGACTGCTTCCTGAACAGTTGCGGGATCGTCGGAACCAAGAACCTCTTTCGCGATCGCACGGTTGTAGATCAGGACGCCCGGGCAGGCCTGCCAGGAAAGGCCCTTGATAGTGCCGTTCTGGTCGGTACCTACATCGATGGTGTACTGATACTGGTTGGCCAGCTCAGCCTCGTCGATGCCCAGGTCAGCGATGGATGCGGTGTATTCGGACTGAACGTATTTAACAACATAGTCAGCGTCGCAGACGAACATATCAACCTTATCATCTGCAGCTGCGGCTGCGTTATTCGGAAGAGAACTGTCCAGCTCATTCTGATAAGCATTGTCTGTGGACGGTGTAATGGTCCATTTGACGGTGACATTGCCGATCTTGCCGGTGTTGGCGTCAACTTCCTCATAACCCGGATAGTAAGCAGCAACACGGCTCTTGAACTCTTCGTTCCAGCCATGGATGTTAAGGACTGCGCCTTCATCCTGTCCGACCAGGCCTTCAGCTGCTTCAGCGCCGCCTTCAGACTGTGCTGCTTCTGTTGCTGCCTGAGTCTCGGCTGCCTGTGTTTCAGGTGCCTTTGTTTCCTTCTGTCCGGCAGAGCCGCCGCAGCCTGCAAGAAGCGTTGCTGCCATCATAACTGCGAGCATACCACTTAAAAAGCTTTTCTTCATAGTTCTTCTCCTCTTTTCATAAATGGTTTTCTGTTTAGGTTATCTCTTACGGCCGTGCCGGCCGATTTGGATACGATGTTACTTCCGGCAGGTCCCCACGGATTCTCCCGGGGATACCTCGGTGCCGACGGTGATCACTTCCACCAGTGATGTTTTCGGGTGCCTGATCTCCTCAATCAGATGCATGGCCGCCAGCCGTCCCATTTCCTCCGTGTTCTGTGCCACGGTGGTCAGCCTGGGATCGATCTGCTCCGCGATGGGGGTGCCGTCGAAGCCTGCAATGGAGATGTCCTCCGGGATCCGAAGTCCCCGCCTGCGGATGGCCTTGATGCCGCCGAAGGCTGAATAGTCGTCCGGATAAAGGATGCAGGTGGGCGGATCCGGCAGATCCAGCAGCTGCTCGGTCGCCCTGCAGGCTGCCTCCAGGTTCCTGTAATCGGAAGGGATCACGTAAGCGTCGGGGACCTCCAGCCCCAGCTGCTCGGCCGTCCTGTAAAAACTGGAAAGCCGGTTCTGGGCCACTGTCGACTTGCTGCCGTGGATAAAGGCGATCTTCCGATGCCCCTTATTGTAACAGTAGGTCGTCAGGTCCTTTACGCCGCCGATGTTGTCAGACAGGATCGCGGTCCGGTTATTGAAGATGTGGTCGATGGTGACTACCGGGATCTCGCCGCCGATCAGTTCGATGACCTCCGGGTCGGTGAAATCCACGCAGGCGATGACCACGCCGTCAAACCGCCGGTACCTGGCGTGTTCCAGATAGCTCATTCTGGCCAGCCTGGAACCGTTCGCGCTGCTGCTGTTAATAAAGGTAATGTCATAACCGTGAGCTTCGGCAGTCCTTTTGAAACTGTCCAGGATCCTGGCAAAAAACTCATGTGTCAGGCCGCTGCGAGCTTCATCTACAAAGAGGACACCGATGTTTTCCGTCCGGTCCGTCTTCAGTGAGATGGCTGCCGCATTCGGCGAATAACCCAGCCGTTCCGCAGCCGCCCTGACCTTTTCCTTGGTCTGGCTGCTGATATCGGCCTGATCATTCAGGGCCTTACTGACAGTGGCGACGGACACGCCGCACTCTTTTGCGATATCTTTCAACGAAGCCATTTTGTTTTCCTCATGCCTGTGTCTTTACTTAATCGTTTTCGTAACTTAAATATAGCGCCTGTTCCGGCATTTTGCAAGCTTTTTTTTGCCAAATTTGCGTTAAAAAGCGTAATTTGTTGATATTATACTGTTTTTATCGCCGCCTTTTGTGCACTTTCACGGTCTGTCGCCCAGGCGAAGGAAGGGTTTCGACCCATTTTCAGTCCTGAATCCCTGGAAATGCGAAAATCTCTACTAAAACTTGCAAAAACCTATTGTTATTTTCATTTTTTCCGTATATAATCAAGGCAAAACGAAACTCAAACGTTTTCGTAATGTGAACGATTTTCCATGAAAGGAGGCATCAGCCATGCAATACGGTTACTTCGATGATGCCCGGCGGGAATATGTGATCACCAGCCCCCGCACACCTCTGCCCTGGATCAACTACCTGGGCAGCAAAGACTTCTTTTCACTGATCTCCAATACCTGCGGGGGCTATTCCTTTTATAAGGATGCCCGCCTGCTGCGGCTGACCCGCTATCGCTACAACAATGTCCCCTATGACAGCAATGGCAAATACTTCTATATAAAAGACGGGGATACCCTCTGGAATCCCGGCTGGCAGCCCACCCGGACGGAGCTGGACGGCTACGAGTGCCGTCACGGTCTGGGCTATTCCCGGTTTATGGGCAAAAAAAACGGGGTCCGGGCCGATCTGCTGACCCTGGTCCCCTTATCCGACCCCTGTGAAGTGTCTTCCGTCACCCTGACCAATGAGAGTGACCGGGTCAGGGAGATCTCTCTCTTCTCCTATGTCGAATGGTGTCTCTGGGACGCCAATGACGACGCCTCCAATTTCCAGAGAAATCTGAGTACCGGCGAGGTTGAAGTGGACGGGGCCGACCTTTATCATAAGACAGAATTCCGGGAGCGCCGCAATCATTACGCGGTCTTCAGCGCCAGTGAAAAGCCGGACGCCTTCGAGACTGCCCGGGACCGTTTCATCGGATTCTATGAGGGTGCGGACAGGCCTCAGGGGATCATGCAGGGCCGTCTTTCCTGCAGCATCGCCAGCGGCTGGTCGCCCATCGCCGCCCACCAGTTTGATCTGAAGCTGGCACCGGGCGAATCCAAAAACCTGATCTTTGTCCTGGCCTTTATTGAAGTGCCGGAGGATGAAAAATGGGCGCAGCCGGGTATTATTAATAAGAAGCCCGCTAAGGCGCTCCTCTCCCGCTACCGTTCGGCGGCCGATGTGGATCAGGCCATGGAGGCCCTGGCCCAGTCCTGGAATGAGCTCCTGGGCCATTACCGGGCCGCCTCCTCTGACCCGGTTCTGGACCGCATGGTCAACATCTGGCACCAGTACCAGTGCATGGTGACCTTCAATATGTCCCGTTCGGCTTCCTATTACGAATCCGGTATCGGCCGGGGCATGGGCTTTCGTGATTCCTGCCAGGACCTGCTGGGCTTTGTCCATCTGATCCCGGACAGGGCCAGGGAAAGGATCCTGGACATCGCGGCCACCCAGATGCCTGACGGCTCCGCTTTCCATCAGTATCAGCCGCTGACCAAAAAGGGCAATGCCGACATCGGCAGCGGTTTCAACGACGATCCCCTCTGGCTGATCGCCGGCACAAGTGCCTATATCCGGGAAACCGGGGACTTCAGTATATTAGATGTCCCGGTCCCCTTTAATAATGATGCCTCCCTTTCGCAGCCCCTGATGGTCCATCTGAAACGGTCCTTTGATTTCACCGTGACCCACAAGGGCCCCCACGGTCTGCCCCTGATCGGACGGGCGGACTGGAATGACTGTCTGAACCTGAACTGTTTCTCAGACAAGCCGGGTGAATCCTTCCAGACCACAGGGCCCAGTGAGGGGCCGGTGGCGGAATCCGTCTTTATTGCCGGTCTCTTTGTCAAATACGGCCGTGAATACGCAAGGCTCTGCCGGCTGACAAATGATGCGGCTGAGGCCGAAAGGGCCGAGGCTGAGGTAGAGGCTGTTTACCGGGCCATCCTGAAGGATGGCTGGGACGGTGAATGGTTCCTCAGGGCCTACAATGCCTTCTCCGAAAAAGTCGGCTCCGCAGAGTGCGAGGACGGGCAGATCTACATCGAGCCCCAGGGCTTCTGCGTCATGGCCGGCGTAGGCATCAAAGAGGGTCTGGCCGAAAAGGCCCTGGCCTCTGTCAAAGATAAGCTGGACACCCGGTACGGCATCATGATCCTGCAGCCCGCCTACAAGACCTATCACAGGGAGCTGGGCGAGGTCAGTTCCTACCCGCCGGGCTATAAGGAAAACGGCGGCATCTTCTGCCACAACAATCCCTGGATCTCCATCGCCGAGACCTGTCTGGGCCACGGCAGCCGGGCCTTTGAGGTCTATCAGAAGACCTGTCCGGCCTACCAGGAAGGCATCAGCGAGATCCGCTGCACAGAGCCCTATGTCTACTGCCAGATGACGGCGGGCAAGGACGCGCCTTTCTTCGGCCAGGGCAAGAACAGCTGGCTGACGGGCACCGCGGCCTGGTCCTTCGTCAACATCTCCCAGTATATCCTGGGCCTTTATCCCGACTTTGACGGCCTTCGCATTGACCCCTGTCTGCCGGCGCATCTGGATGAACTGCATCTGACCCGGCTTTTCAGAGGCGTCACCTACGAGATCCATGTGACCAATCCGGAGCATGTGGAAAAGGGCGTCTGTTCCCTGCAGGTTGAAGGTAAGTCCCTGCCGGGACAGCTGATCCCCTATGACAGGGCCGATCAGGGCCGGACCGTCCATGTCAGGGTCCGCATGGGCTAAACCATTGTTTTTCTTCCCCTCCTTTTAAAAAGAGGATGCAAAAACGTAATGCCTGACGTTTTCGCATCCTCTTACTTTTTTATTCTATAATGATTCGCCGCCGCTTTGGATCAGGTCCCTGTACCAGAAGGCCGAATCCTTCAGGATACGGCGCCCGTCGCGGTAGTCCACATAGGCCAGACCGAAGCGCTTGGCAAAGCCCTGGGCCCACTCAAAGTTGTCCATCACAGACCACTGGAAATAACCTCTGACATCCGCCTCGGAGCAGGCCTTTTTCAGCTGCGCCAGATAGGCTGCCAGGAAATCGATCCTGGCCTGATCATGGATCCGCCCGTCGGCTGAGACCGCATCTGCGCAGGCCGCGCCGTTCTCCGTGATATAGATGGGTTTGCCGTAGCGTTCATATAAGAAACGCGGGCCCCACCTCAGCGCCTCCGGGGTCACCGGCCAGCCGGTATCCGTCGCGGGAAAGCCCGGATACCTGGGGACGAAAAGGGGCTTCCCGTCCTCTCCGGCCCGGACAGCCATGCCGTTATAGATGTTCTGGCCGTACATGTCGATGGGCTCAGAGATCAGGCGCATGTCCTCCTTCGTGATCCTGGGCATAAAGCCGTGGAAACGACGGAGACCTTCCTCCGGATAGGCCCCGAAAAAGACCGGGTCGGACCACCAGGAGACGTTCCAGAACCAGCGGGAGGTATCCTCGGGTATGCCAAAATAGAGGGACTTAGCCGCCTCAATATCCTCCGGCCGCTCGGTTTCCGGATAGATGACCCCGCAGGTGGGCGCGTAGCCGATGGTCAGGGGCTGCTTTGCATGCAGACGCAGCTGCTGCACCGCCCTGCCGTGGGCCCGCAGAACATTGTGGGCCGCCTGCAGACCATCCTCCAGAGAAACCCTCAGCCCCGGTGCGTGCTCGCCGGACACATAGCCCAGACCAATAAAGCACTGGGGCTCATTCACTGTAAAGAAAGATTTCACCCTGCTGCTCAGACGCTCAGAGATCAGCGCCGCGTAGTCGCCGAACCAGTCCGCGATCTCCGGGTTCAGCCAGCCGCCCCGCCTGTGCAGGGCCAGAGGCAGTTCCCAGTGATACAGGGTCACATAAGGTTCAATGCCATGTTCCAGCAGGAGGTCCACCAGGCGGACATAAAAATCCACGCCCTCCTCGTTGACCCTGCCGGTGCCCTCCGGCAGAACCCTGGACCAGTCAATGGAAAAACGATAGGCCTTCAGGCCCATCTGCGCCATCAGCGCCACATCCTCCTCAAGATGATGATAATGATCGCAGCCCAGGTCGCCATTACTGCCATCCGCAATGGCGCCGGGGATCCGGGCAAACATATTCCAGACGCTGTCGCCCTTGCCTCCCTCTTTCTGGGCGCCCTCCACCTGATAGGCGCTGCTTGCGGCGCCCCAGACAAAATCTTTTGGAAATCCCATATTTTTTCACCTCATAAAATGATCCATTCAAGGATATAACGGAGATGCCGTCCCTGTCAAGCTGTGCCTGCGCTTCTTTCTTGACTTCCATAAACGATACGGTTAATATAAAAAGTATCTTTGTGGGATTATAAGAAAGGAATAAAATATGGAACTGAGTCTCCTTCTGGCCCGGCAGATCCTGTCCATGCTGATCATGATCTTCGTCGGTTTTGCCACCGTCCGCCTGGGCCTGCTGAAAAAAGAGGATTCCAGGGTCCTGTCGGCCCTGGTCCTTTATGTCCTGGGCCCCTGCCTCTTCTTTGCCGCTTTTCAGATCGATTATTCGCCTGAGAAGCTGAAGGGCCTGCTCTTCGGCATCATCGCCAGTGCGGCAGTCAACCTGCTGACCATCCTGATCAGTGAAGTGGTCGGGAGGATCCTCCACCTGTCTGTGGTGGAAAAGACCTCCGCGATCTATACCAACTGCGGCAACCTGATCATGCCGCTGACCGCCGCAGTCCTGGGCAATGAATATGTCTTCTACGGCTGTGCCTTTACCACCGTCCAGACCCTTCTGATCTGGACCCATCTGATCTCCTGCATCAAAGGGAAGCGGTCCTTCAACTTTGTTAAGATCATCACCAACCCCAGCATCATCGCGACCCTGGCAGGTCTGGTCATATTTATCCTGCCCTTCAGTTTTCCGGCCATCCTGAATGAGACCATCGAGAAGATCAGTTCCACCATCGGTCCGGTCAGCATGTTCTCCATCGGTATGATCATGAGCGGCTTTTCTCTGAAAAAGGTCTTCACAGACCTTCGGGCCTTCCTGGTCTGCCTGGTCCGTCTGGTCCTGGTGCCTGCGGTCATCATCCTGATCATTGCCGCCACAGGCATCACCGGCCGTCTGAGCCTGGCCTACCCCGTCCTGCTCACCGTCGTTCTGGCGGCCGCGGCCCCCTCCGCTGTGAGCGTGGCCCAGCTGGCTGAGCTCCACGGGGGTGACTCCGAACGGGCCGGTGTCATCAATGTCATGTCCACCCTGCTCTGCATCATCACCATACCGCTGATGATCGGTTTATACCAGATCCTGTGCGGATAAAAGGAGACAGGGGACGGTTCAAACCGTCCCCTGTCTCCTTTTTATTCCGCTGTCTCTGCCACGGTTTCCGCTTCGGTCTCCGGGGCCTCGACGCCTACCGCGCTCTCCTCGAGAATGCGGATGACTTCCTCATTAATGATGACCTGTTTGATATAGTCTTTGGAATACTGCTCCTCCAACAGCTCAACGCTGGCGAAACCGCTCTCCTCAGCATACTTTCCGGCCTTCTCAGTATAAATATCATCCGTCACCTCAAAGCCTTCGGCCTTGGCAATGGCGCACATGACCAGCATGTTCTTGGAAGCGTCCTGGCCGTACTTGTTGGCCTCTTCCTCAAACTCTTCCTCTGTCAGGTTCATATAGGAGGTAAGGAAATCCTCCACACTCATGCCATAGTAGGAAGCATACTGTTTATAGTAATCCTTGTACTGCTCGGCATACTGGGTGACCAGCTCCTCGGGCGTTTCCTTCACTTCGGCATTGTCCACAGCCTTGCCCACCAGCTCGCTCTGTCTGCTGCTTTCCGCGTCATTCTCCTTGCTGGTGACCAGAAGATTCTTCACATAGGTTCTGTACTCATCCACAGTGGAGACCCCGTCGATACCTAAGCTGGCGACGAATTCATCATTCAGCTCCTGATGGATCATTTCACCCTCGATATAATTGATGGTGACGTCGAAAACGACATCCTTGCCGGCCAGAGACTCCTCATAGTCCTCCGGGAAGGTCAGGTTCAGCGTCACCTTGTCGCCCACCTTGGCGCCGATCAGACCGTCTTCAAAGCCGTCGATCAGGCCGCCGGAGCCGATGGTGATGGAATAGCCTTCCGCTGTGCCGCCGGGGAAGGTCTCGCCGTCCACCTTACCTTCAAAGTCCACGTTGACGGTATCGCCGTCCTTGACCTCGCCCTCCTTCAGCTGTTCGGGCTTGTCATAGGTGGACAGGGTGTTGTCGATATAATCCTGGACCTCGTCGTCACTGACAGAGGTGTCGACAATCGTATATTCAAGGCCCTTGTAATTGCCCAGTGTGACAATGGAAGCCACATCGTAATTGTAGGCGTAAACGTCCGGATCGCTTTCTGTTTCAGTTTCGGTCTCAGATGCCGTTTCTGTTTCAGATGCTGTTTCAGACGCGGCGGCAGATTCTGTCTCAGCGGTTTTTTTACCGCCGCAGGCACAAAGAGCAGCCAGGCAAAGGCCTAAAGTGATCGTTGTTAATGCTTTTTTCATTTTCTATTTCCTTTCTTAATCACAGACATAGCGCAGGCCATGGCCTGCGTCACTAATCTGTTATACCACATTCCGCAGAAAATAACAGGGCTGACAAATAAAGTTCACAAAAAGTTCAGATTTAGGTCAGTCCTCGAAGGTCAGGATCCCCGCCTCTGTCTCGGCCGCGTAGCAGATGCCCGCCTCCTGGCAGGCCAGCTTTCCGCCGGACAGTTCCGTCAGCTTTTTCTCGAAGACCCCCACTTCCTTTTCCGGGATCAGGAGTTCCATGGTCACCACATCCGTGTAGTCCGTGCTGCTGACAAAAAGCTGCTGCCGGGCGGCCAGATACTGAACCTTGCCCAGGGCCGTGTAATCCATGGTCAGACGCATGCGGCGGCAGAGCTTTTTCTCAATGATCACCGAGTTTTTAAGGCCCTCCTGGACCGCCGCCGTATAGGCTCGGACCAGGCCGCCGGTCCCCAGCAGGGTACCCCCGAAATAGCGGGTCACCACCACCACCGTGTTTTTCAGGCCTGCGCCGGTGAGGACATCCAGCATCGGCTTGCCGGCCGTCTGGGGCGGCTCGCCGTCATCACTGCATCTGGAGGTCTCCATCAGGGTCCCCAGAACGAAGGCATGGCAGTTGTGCCGGGCGTCCCAGTACTGCTTTCTTATTTTCTCTATAAAGGCCACGGCCTCTTCCTCCGTGGACACCGGCGCTGTGTGGGCGATAAAACGGGACTTCTTTTCGACGATCTCCCCCTCGCCCCCCTCCAGCAGGGTCTTGTATGACAGTAAACGTTCCTGATCCTTCATATATCCGATACTCCCTGTAAATGCGATGCGTGTTTCGTCCATTATAGCATTGAAAGCGTAAAGAGGCAAACAGGCCTGAAGGTGACGCAAAATATTTTTCTTTATTTCATATGATATCTTTGCTATAATAGGAAGATAAAGGAGGTAAACGCCATCATGAATTATAATCGGTCGAATTCGGAAAGAAAACGACTGCGGATAAGGTCCAGTGCCGTCAAGGCCCGGCACAAGATCAATTTCAATATATATCGCGCTGTTGTCTACATCTTCATCCTCGTCGTCTGTGTCGGCGCGGCCGCTGCCTACGGCGGCTTCAAGGGTATCATCGACAGTGCGCCTGAAATCCGCACCTCTGACGTTATGCCCAGTAAGGTCAAATCCATCATCTATTATCCGGACGGCACGGA
>CADAIF010000024.1 GCA_902787905.1 uncultured Lachnospiraceae bacterium | reverse complement strand
AGCGTGACACAGGTCTGTATAGAGTATTTAACCAGCGGGATCGTGATATGCAGATCCATCTGAAGGGGGCTGGCGCCATCGATACGCGCTGCCTCATAATAATCCTCAGGGATACTGGTGATACCCGCCATGATGATTGTCATATAATAGCCGATGTAGAAGAGACCGTAGATCAGTACGGCCCAAAAGGCTGTCTTTGTATTGCCCAGCCAGTTTGTAGCAAGATTGCCGAGACCGATCAGTCTCAGGAATCCGTTCAGAAGACCGTAGTCACTGTTGTACACGGCAGACCACATGGCTGCCAGAGCAACACCGGAGATGACCTGCGGCAGGAAATACACTGTACGAAAGAACTTCCATCCCCTTGGTTTCTTGGACAGGATCAGGGCCATGACTGTGGCCAGAGTAACCTGTACAAATACGGCCGCGAAAGCCCAGATCACGTTGTTTCTGATACTACGCCAGAAAACTCTGTCGCTGAAAATTTTCTGATAGTTGGCAAAGCCGACGAATTCAGGTGCGGAAATACCGTTCCAGTTGAATAAGCTCATGACCAGAACATAGCCGATCGGAAATACGAAGAAGGCTATGAAAAGAACCAGTGCAGGGAGCATAAACAACATGATGCCCACATTCACCTGTCGATTAGTTTTCAAAACGTACCTCCCTCCCTTTTTAGAGAAGAAAGAGGCCGGCGGCCAAAGCCGCTGGCCTCTGAAAATCAATGATTATAACCCCAAAGCATCAGTTGACAAATCTGATATTATTCGGCGTTGTCTGCCTGAAGAACGTCTACAAACTCTTCAGCAGTGATGTCACCGCTCAGAAGAGCCTCAAGCTGCGGGCTGAGGTCATTAGCGCAGGTAGTGCTGACGGCGCTCTCGAAGCTCGGCAGGATGATCTCGGCGTTGTCACGAAGCTCAACGATCGCGTTGATGTAAGCATTGTCAACAGGATTGGTCTTAACTGTGAAGACAGCACCTGAAGAATTGGAAAGAGCTGTCAGTCTGTCAGCATCGGTGATCCATGTAAGGAATGCCTTGACAGCTTCCTGCTTTGCAGCATCATCAACACAACCGGACATTAGATAAGCCTGTGTGTACTGGATGATTGTGTTGTTCGGGCCGGCAGCGAATTTCAGGTTGTCATAGATACCGTCAGCTGCGTTTGCCTGAATGTTGGAGAGGATCCATGTACCGTTGGTGTAAACAGCTGTCTCGTTGTTGAAGAAATGGCTGTTGACATCAGCTGCCGCTGCGCCGATAGCGTCAGACGGAGCGTACTCGTACATTTTCAGCAGATCGTTTGTTGCAGCGACCATAGCGTCTGTGTTCCACTCGCCGCTTACAAGACCTTCCGCGCCGCCCTCGGCAGCGATAGCAAAGGTGTACCACAGCATAGCAGTCCAGGCATTGTTGGCTGTCATGAAGCTGCAGGGAGTTGCGCAGCCGGCTGCCTTCAGGGCATCCAGTGTTGCAACGAACTCATCCATGGTTGTGGGCAGAGGGTTGTCGCCCAGCAGAGAACCATTGAAGATCACCGGGATGATAGCTGCTTCCCAGGGCATAGCGTAGTTGACACCGTCAACCTGAGCGCCTTCGATGACACCTTCGGTGTACTTTGCAGCCATATCATCAGAAGCCAGGAACTCGGTCAGATCCATGATCTTGCCGGAAGAAGCATACAGGTCAACGTCAGCCTGGGTCTTAACGGAGAAGAGGTCCGGAGCCGCGCCTGTGGAGATGGTGGTTCTGATGTAATCCTGATAAGCATCGTAATCTGTGTACTCTTTGATGTCTACCTGGTACTGGCCGTCGTACTCGGTATTGAAATCATTGACCATCTGGCCAAAGACCTCAGCCTTGCCGTCTGTACCAACCCAGATACACGGGAACTCAAGAACGACTTCGTCGCCGCTCGGTGCAGCTGCTTCTGTCTCAGCGGCTGCTTCTGTTTCTGCAGCTGCCTCTGTCTCAGCGGCTGCCTCTGTAGCTGCCTGGGTCTCCTTCTTGGAAGAACCGCCGCAGGCTGCAACACTTACGCACATAGCACCTACTAAAAGGACTGCCAGTGCCTGCTTAAATCCCTTTTTCATTGTGTTTCATCCTTTCCTTTGTTTTGCCGGGGTTATACTCGTGTACATCCTTTGATGTACCGCGACCCCACAGAAACCGCCCGACCGGGTCCGGCATTTAATTAATTCGTTTAATTTTATACCGGAAAAACCCATGTTTCAGCCGAAAGTGCGGCTTTCAGCCGTTCCTAGGCACAGACTGGGCACTTTGCTGTGAACATCGCCTTATAGAAGAAATTATACAGTAGTTTTGTATAAATGTAAAGTCTATATTTGCAATATCCCTAAGGTTTTTAGGATTCAGGCCGAAACTCATTTGAACACTTTTGACAAAAAAGATGATTTATTTAAAGCTCTTAATTAAAAAATTTAATTATCTCATTTTCAGGCCTGCTAACGCTTGAGAATCACCGAATTTTATGTTAAAATTTCAGACAGATATATGCATTTTTGATGAATTGGAAAGGAACCCCCCATTATGCAGAGCAAAAACGGCATCAATATGATGGACGTAAAAATGAATAACCGCAGTTCTCTGCTGAATCTGGTCTATCATACAGACGGCATCTCCCGCAAGGAGATCGCCTCAAGGCTGGGCCTGACCCCGGCGGCCATCACCCTGATCGTCAACGACCTGATCCAGGAAGGCATCCTGGAGGAGCGTGACAGCAGCGCACTTCCCGCCAAAAAGGGCCGTAAGGAAGTTTCTCTGGGGCTGGTCAAAAATCATTTCGCAGCCATCGGCATCAACATCACCAAAACCAAATTCCGTGTGGTCTGCATCGATTTTAACCAGCAGCTGCTCTTCGGCGAGACCGTCTATGTCTCCGACTGTCAGGGCCGCAGCGGTCTCCTGCTTCGCAGGATCGCGGATGTGCTTTATGAAAAGCTGACCCAGCACCGCATCACCAGGGATTATGTCCTGACCGGGATCGGTATCAGCATCAACGGTATTGTGGACACCGCGAAGGGTATCAGTATCCACTCCTACTACACCATTGAGGACAACACTGATATCCGTTCTTATTTCCAGGATATTTTCAATGTCCCTGTGATCGTCACCAACAACATCTGCTCGGTGGCTCACGCCGAGTGCTTCATTTCCGGCCCCGGCCTGTCCGAGGACCTGCTGCTTTTCAAATACGGTCCCGGCGTCGGCGCTGCCAGGTTCCTGAGATCCCGCCAGCTCAGCTATGACGCTTTCACCGCTGTCCAGCTGGGCCATCTGATCATGGACGACAACGGTCTGCCCTGTATCTGCGGCAACCATGGCTGCCTGGAGACCATCGCCAGCTACGAGGCTATCGAATACAGTATCTCCAGCATCATGAATCCGGAAAACGCCCCCACCCTCTGGGAGCTGTCTCTGGGTCAGCCCTCATCGGTCAATATTCAGATGATCATGCAGGCCTATCTGGCCGGCGACCCGGTCGTGGTCCGCACCCTGGAGCGGGTCATCCACTATCTGGCTCTGGCCATAAAGAATGCCCTCTGCCTCTTTGAACCGCAGACGACCATTCTTTACGGGGAGCCCTTCAACAACATCCGTTTCCGGGATACGCTCTTTGCCGAGCTCT
Source organism: uncultured Lachnospiraceae bacterium (assembly GCA_902787905.1). Lineage (GTDB taxonomy): Bacteria > Bacillota > Clostridia > Lachnospirales > Lachnospiraceae > UBA2912. The sequence continues at coordinate 11,641 of CADAIF010000024.1, read as the reverse complement.
CCCGCTACACCAATACCGAGCATGTCCACTGCAGCCAGCTGAACATGCGTCTGGATGCGGTCGGACCGGCCACCACGGCCATCACCTGCTTCCTCAATCACGGCGGCACATCGCCGCTGCTGTAAGACGAAAAAAATCCGAATCGGGATCGCTCCTGATTCGGATTTTTTTATTTTCCTTTATTATCTGGCCGAGGCCAGCTCCTCTGCGGGTTTTCTGTTCTGCTCCAGCAGGATGCCCAGGGCACCGGCCAGAACAATGACCATACCGATATACTGTCCCGAAACCATGTGCTCATGGAAGATCAGGAAGGTCTCGATCGCGGAAACGATCGGCATCAGCAGCAGGAAGACTTTGACGATCCACACCGGGAAACGTCTGAGATCATAATAGTAGACCAGGTAGATGCCGGTCTGACCCAGGCCCGCCAGCAGCGATACCATCAGAAGATAACGGTCTGTCTGAAGGTCGGCCAGCTGACCGATCGTCCCGCTCACCGTGGCGGCGATGATGAAAAGGATCATGGTGACGATATTATTATAATAGGCCACCACATCATCGCACACCGGATTGTCCTTATCCAGCTGAACACTCTTGATGATAAAGGCATTGATGGAAACGAACAGGGCGCTCAGAATGAAAAAGATGCTGCCCGCGTTGCCCAGCTGCAGATTTCTGAAATCCACACCCATGACCATGAAAACACCAAAAAGCATGACCAGCGTCAAAATCCAGTCGATCTTGGTGAACCTGGTCTTATAGATGATCATGGAGATCAGGCTGACAAAGATAATGTCGCATTTGAGCAGGGCCGTACCGCTGCCTGCGGGAGACAGCTGAAGGCCGATAAAAGCGGTAAAGTCCAGGAGAAAGCCCATACATCCGATCATCAGAAGTCTGGGCAGAACACCCTTCACCTTCAGGAGAAGGGGCAGCTCCCCCCGAAGGCCCATGATCACAGTCAGCAGGACAAGCGTCACCACCCGGATCACGATGCCTGTGGGGAAGGTGGACAGACCCTTGGCCACCTGCTGGCTCGCCACATAATAGGATCCCCAGATCAGAGCGATCAGCAGAAGGGGCAGTATCTGTTTCGGTTTCATTGCTTCATTTTCCCTCTTTCGTTCTTATTTCCTGTTCCGATCAGATCATGTAGCCTCTGATCAGTCTGCAAAGATCATCATAACCTGCAATGAAGGTCGTGAGGGTGTCACGGAAACCGCCATAGGTCACGAATTCTTCCGGCTTCATGCCGTTCTCGTCAAAGGACTTATGGAATTCCGGAATCTTGTTCAGCTGTGCCATGTAAGCAGCCGGTACCGGTTCGTCGATCCTGGAGACGACCTCGATGTCGCTGGCGTTCAGACGCTTGTGCCAGCTGTAGTTGATGGTCTGGGCCAGATCGCCGCCGATCAGCTGAGACCAGTGATAATGATTTCTGTTGGCTGCGGAAAGAAGACGGGTTGTGTAGCCTCTCTCCTTGTAGATCCTGTAAGCTTCCTTGATGACAGCGACGCCGCCCCACTCCAGAGCTTCCGGATCCACGACCAGACCTTCATTGGTGACAGACTTCTTTAACCAGTCGTCTGTACGGCCGATCATCAGTGTGCAGACCGGGCCCATGGTATCTACCGGCAGGCCCTCAGCCTTTCTGCGGTTCAGGCCGCGCTCTACTGCCTCAGCGACAGCAACTGCCTGAGCGACAGTAAAGGAAACGGTCGCGTTGATGCTGGCACCGCGGTAGGTGACCTCTTCCATCGCCTTGATACCGGCTTCGGAGGCGGGCATTTTGATCATCATGTTCTTGCCCAGGCTATTGAGATGCATTGCCTGCTCGACCATCTTCTCAGTGCTTCTGTAGAACTTGGCATTGGTCTGAATGGACAGTCTGCCCTTCTTGCCGTTGAACTTCTCGTACACCGGCAGAAGCTTCTGGGAACGAAGTGCGCCGACCTCATCGATCAGGGCCCAGGCGATCTCATCCTCAGTCGCGTCGGGCATCTCCTGAATCAGACCCTTGATCCTGGGCTCCCAGGTAGACATTTCGTTTTTAATAACATTACCGACAATGATCGGGTTGCTGGTAGCGCCGACAATGCCACGCTCCAGGCCGTAGTTGAGTTCCTCCTCACCGCAGGAATCCATCCAGATATCCGTCATCGGAAACTTGACAGCGCTCTCATGAAGTTTGCCTAAAAATTCGCTCATGATCTTATTCTCCTCCGTATGCTTTACTTTACTGTGTTGTCCCAGGCTTCTCTGAAGATACCAAGACCATGACCTGTGAAGGGATGCTCAAAGCTCTTCTTGTATACATCAAGACCGGCGGTCACGATATCTGCGCCGGCGACAGCGAAATCACCGATCTGGCGGCCGTTTCTGACAGCAGCAACGATGATCTCTGTCTTGTAGTCGTAGTTGCGGTAAGCTTCCACGATATCCATGATGTAATCACCCGGATCGCCGCTTTCCTCTTTCCAGCCGACGAAGGGAGATACGAACTTGGCGCCAAGACGGGCAACCGGAATTGCCTGAGAAACAGAGAATACCAGAGTAACATTGGTCCTGATGCCCATGTTCTCAAGCTTTCTGGCAGCGATCAGACCCTGCTCGCAGCAAGGGATCTTGATCACGTAGTTATTGGAATAGGAAGATACTTCCTTTGCAGCCTCAACGATCTCTTCCCACTTCTCGAGATGGGGATTGATTTCGAAGGAAACCGGGAAACGGCTGGTGCCTTCCTCGCGGGTCGCGCCCTCAAGGCCCTCTTCCTTCAGCCAGGCAGCAATGTCCTTTACGCACTGCATGAAGGGCTTGCCGCTGTTGCGGATGTGCTTGGGATTGGTGGTCACGCCGTCAATACCGTACATCTCGTATGCATACTTGATCTCATCTAACTTAGCACTGTCCAAAAAATACTTCATGATTCTTCCTCTCCTTAATCCTTAAGTACTCTTATTTATAGAGCTCTTTCTCGGTTTCCTGAAGTGTCTGGAAAGCCTTGGTCAGATTGACCTGTCTCCAGTCCTCAAGACCAACCAGGAATTCTGTTTTCAGGAACTCATCTGTCATCGCGATACCTGCTTCCGGTCCAAGGATCCAGCCGCCCATGGTCAGGACATTGGCATTGTTGATGGCGCGGGCGTAGTGTACCTGTGCCAGAGTCTGGCAGACAGCAGCGTAAACGCCCGGGAACTTGTTGGCTGTGATGGCCATACCCATACCGGTGCCGCAGCAGAGGATACCCTTTTCGTACTCGCCGGAAGAGATCTTCTTTGCCAGCAGCGGTGCTGTGACCACATAGCCCTTGGGATTCTCGGGATCTGTAGTGCCGACATCCTCAACCTCGTAACCCTGCTCGATCAGATGAGCTTTAATAGCTTCCTTTAATGTAAAACCGGACTTGTCAGAACCGATAACGATCTTTTTCATGGCTGCTCTCCTTCTTTATTTCATAGCAATGACGGCCTTGGCGGCTGCCACGATCTCTTTGTCAGTTAAACCGTATTTCTCCTGCAGGTAAGCTGTGGAGCCAACCTCACCGAAATGATCCTTCACACCGACACGCTTTACAGGTACCGGCAGATTCTCGCTCAGGACTTCGCATACAGCGCCGCCCAGGCCGTTGATGATGGAGCCGTTCTCGGCTGTGACGACGGCACGGGTCTTGCCTGCGCTCTTAAGCAGCATTTCGGCATCCAGCGGTTTGATGGTATGCATGTTGATGACCTCTGCGCTGATGCCCTCAGCTGCCAGAGCATCGGCTGCCTTGATGGCCTCGGCCACCATGATGCCGCTGGCGACGATGGTTACATCGCTGCCCTCGCAGACCATTGTGCCCTTGCCCAGCGTAAATTCATCTGTGTCCTCGAAGATCTGAATGGCATTTCTTCTCAGCAGACGGATGTAAACCGGACCCTCATGCTGCAGGATCTGCGGCATCATCTTTTTCAGCTGCGCGCTGTCTACCGGCTCATAGATGACCATGCCCGGGACGTTGCGCATGATGGCCACATCCTCCATGCTCATATGTGTACCGCCGTTCAGCTCGGCTGTGACACCCGGGTCACTGCCGCAAAGCTTGACGTTAAGACCTGCGTAAGCCACGCTCAGTGTGACCTGGTCACAGCATCTGCGGGTCGCGAAAGCGGTGAATGTATGTGTAAAGGGAATCTTGCCCATTGCGTTCATACCGGCGGCCACGCCTACCATGTTGGCTTCGGCGATACCGACATTGACCAGACGGTCCGGATATGCTTCCTTGAAACGGGGAGTGCCTGCGGCCTTGGAGAGATCAGCCTCCACCAGGACGATCCTGTCATCCTTTGCGGCTGCCTCGATGAGCCAGTCTACATATGTCTCTCTCAGCCATCTGTCTTCCTTCTGAAGTGTCTTTACCATATTACGCTTCCTCCTCTTCAATCAGCCTGACTGCCTTCTTCCAGGTCTCCTCATCGATGGACATGTTATGGGATGCGACCATGTTCTCGCAGAAGAAGCCGCCCTTACCCTTGACAGTATCCAGAATGATCATGGAAGGTCTGCCCTTCAGTTTCTTAGCATTGTCGATCGCTGTGGCGATGGCCTTGCAGTCATGGCCCGGGACGGTCTGTACATGCCAGCCGAAGGACTTCCAGCGGTCTTCCAGAGGATAAAGTCCGTTGACATCCTCAATGAAACCATCCAGCTGCATTTTATTGTAATCGGTGAAAGCGATGAAATTATCCAGCTTTCTGCTTCCTGCCAGCATCGCGGCCTCCCAGATCTGACCTTCCTGGGACTCACCGTCTCCGATGATGGAGAAGATGTAGCAGTCCTTGTTGTCCATCTTGCCTGCCACAGCCATACCGCAGGCTGCGGAGAAGCCCTGGCCCAGGGAACCGGTAGTCATATCGATACCTGTGGTCAGCTTCATATCACAGTGGCTGGGCAGATGTGTGCCCGGTCTGTTCAGGGTGTCCAGTTCCTCCATGGGAATGTAGCCCTTCAGGGCCAGAGTCGCGTAGACTGCCGGGCCGCCGTGGCCTTTGGAAAGGACGAAACGATCCCTCTCCTCCCATCTGGGATTCTTCGGGTCGATCTTCATCGCGTCAAAATACAGAACAGAAAGCACTTCGCATAAAGACAGGGCTCCGCCGATGTGGCCGACGCCCAGCTTGCCGATGGTCTGGATGGTCAGCTTACGGATCTCTGTTGCTTTCTTCTGAAGCATTTCATAATGGTCTGACATCTTCAATTTCTCCTTAAATTACAGAATGGATTTTAACAGTGCGTATACAGTCTCTTCATTCATTTCCGCCGGTGTCAGGTGGATGATGGCCGCGCCCAGACCTACCTGGGTGATGTGCTCAAGATCCGAATCCTTCACGCCGATCTCATGCAGCCTGACAGGCATATGCATGCTGATCATCAGGGCCTCGACAGCATCAGCCAGAGCCAGGCCGTCCTCATAGCCCAGGTAATGGGCCAGATCATTCATCTTACCGGGCAGGTTATGGCTGACCAGACGGATGAAGGCCGGCAGTGTGATGGAGCAGGCTGTGCCGTGGTTGGCGCCGAACTCTGTTGTCAGCGGGAAGCTTAAGGCATGAATACCGGTGGTTCTGGTCTGGCTGAAGGAAATACCTGCAGTCAGGCTGGCCAGGATCATATTGCCTCTGGCTTTCTTATCATTCGGGCAGTCATAAGCCTTCTTGATATTCTCCATGATCAGCTTCAGCGCGCCGATGGACAGCATGTCGCAGATCGGAACGGATTCCTTGTTCCAGTAAGCCTCAATGGCGTGGCAGAAAGCGTCCATACCTGTGGAGGCTGTCATCTGCGGCGGCAGAGTGTAGGTAAGCTCCGGGTCGATCACAGAATAGTCAGCCCAGAAATACTGGTTGACCATCGGCATTTTGATACCGATCTTCTTATTTGTGAAAACGGCGACGTTGGTTACCTCACTGCCTGTACCGGCAGTTGTGGGCACACAGATCAGCATGGTCTTTCTGGGTTTAAATGTATGTGTGCCGCCTGAATAGTAATTGTAAAGGGAACCTTCGTTATCCACAAGACAGGAAACCGCCTTGGCTACATCCATTGAGCTGCCGCCGCCGATACCGACAACGCAGTCCGCGTGGATCTCCCTGGCGATCGCCGCAGCCTTATTCACGCTCTCGCATGACGGGTTCGGTTCGATCTCACTGAAATAGGTTACTTTTTTACCGGTCATGCAGTCACCGATCTCTTTCGCGGTGCCGTTGCTGTAAAGGAAAGGATCGGAAATGATCAGGACATTCTCGCCCTTGATGTGATCCCCGATCTTTTTCGCAGCGCCTGCGCCAAAGCAGATCTGTGTCGGCATACAATAGGTAAATTCTTTCTCCATGATTAATCCCCCATATCTGATCTAAATCTGTCTTTGATTATAGGCCCCTCTTCCCCCGTTGTCAATGATTTAATTAAAAGTTTTAATTAATTTTTTCTTTTCTGAGGAAAATGGCTTGCATAATCACCGATTGATGTTTATGATATAGGTATTAAAAGGAGGTCGCTATGATCAGTTTATTACAAGAGAAAAACCCTCACATTACCATTCATTCTGTCACTGAGCCCTGTTTTGCCGCCTACGGCAAAGTCCTGACAGGCTTTGATTTCACAGACTGTCTTAAAGTTCTCGCACGCCGGGAGATCCCTGCAGAGGGAAACATCTACGCCGCGTCTGACGACGAAATGATGGCTCTGCCCCTGGCAAAGACCCTCAGCAGTCATTTTTACGCGGATATGCCCATCCAGATCGGCTACTGCAACGGCAACAGCTCTAAGCTGAATGCCCTGGAATACCACAAAGGCACGGAAATTGACGTGGCCGGAAACGATCTGATCCTTCTGCTTGATGATGTCAGAAAGATCAGCCGCGGCACCCTGCCTTCAGATACGGTCGAAGCCTTTTTCCTTCCGGCAGGCACTGCTGTGGAACTCTATTCCACAACCCTGCACTTCGCTCCCTGCAAGGTCAGCGACGCCGGATTCAGGTCCGTGATCGTCCTGCCCGCAGGCACCAACGCCCCTCTGGATGAGATCCCTGCCCCCCTCTGTGAGGAGGATGAGCTGCTTTGGATGCGCAACAAATGGCTGATCGCCCACGAGGAAAGCATTCCTGCTTCCAAGGGCGCCCATGTCGGCATCACAGGCCCGAACATCGAGATCTTTTACTGATTTAATTAACACATTTAAGCGTGTTTGTTGTCTATTTAGTTAATTGCTTTAATCAAATAGCTCTGTAAATCCCCGGAAACAGTACCTTTAGTACCCGTTCCCGGGGTTTTCTTTTTTAAAAAGGTGCGGCCACGGATAACCGCAGCCGCACCACTTATCTGATTACTCTTCCGAATCGGAATCCGAATCCTCCACGCCGTAATCGACAGATTCATCTGCATCAGAGACTATCGTATCAGTAACGGTCTCTTCCGCATCTGCCTGATCATCTGCGTAAAACTCATCGTCTTCCTCTTCGATCCTGGTTTCCGGGATCTCGGAATCGATCTGTACGTTGCGGTAACGCTTCATACCTGTGCCGGCCGGAATGAGTTTGCCCAGAATGACATTCTCTTTCAGACCGATCAGCGGATCGACCTTGCCCTTGATCGCGGCTTCTGTCAGTACCTTCGTCGTCTCCTGGAAGGATGCTGCAGACAGGAAGGAATTTGTCGCCAGTGAGGCCTTGGTGATACCCAGCATGATCTGTTTGCCTTCCGCAGGCTCCAGACCCTGTTCCTTCAGATTCTCGTTGATCTCATCGAAATCGAGGAAATCGACCAGTGTACCCGGCAGGAAATCGGTGTTGCCGCTCTTTTCGATACGGACCTTCTTGAGCATCTGACGAACGATCACTTCGATGTGCTTGTCGTCGATCTCAACGCCCTGCAGACGGTACACGCGCTGTACCTCACGGATCATGTAATCCTGAACCGCGCGCACGCCCTTGATCCTCAGGATATCATGCGGGTTGATGCTTCCTTCGGTGATCGGATCGCCGGCTTCGATCTCCTTGCCGTCCTCCACCTTGACAGTGGAACCGTAAGGAATCAGGTAAGACTTGCTCTCACCCTCTTCAGCGTTGGTGATCACGACCTCACGTTTCTTCTTAGTATCACGGACAGCCACCCTGCCGCCGAACTCAGCGATGATGGCGAGGCCCTTCGGCTTTCTCGCCTCAAAGAGCTCCTCGACACGAGGAAGACCCTGGGTGATATCGCCGCCGGCCACACCGCCGGTATGGAAGGTTCTCATGGTCAGCTGTGTACCCGGCTCACCGATGGACTGGGCCGCAATGATACCGACAGCCTCACCGACCTGGACCGGCATACCGGTCGCCAGGTTGGCACCGTAGCACTTCGCGCAGATACCGATGTGAGAACGGCAGGAAAGGGCTGTACGCACCTTCACCTTCTCAATGCCTGCGCCTGTCACGATGGCCGCGCGCTTCGGCGTGATCATGTGATTGGCCTTGACCAGGACTTCACCGGTCTCCGGATGCAGGATATCCTCAGCCGCGAATCTGCCGGTGATACGCTCCTGCAGATCCTCGATGACGCCGTCACTGTTGGTCAGGGAGGTCAGTACCATACCCGGGATCATATCCATACCTTCACAGCAATCCTGCTCACGGATGATCAGGTCCTGAGAGACATCGACCAGACGACGGGTCAGGTAACCGGAGTCAGCTGTACGCAGGGCTGTATCGGACAGGCCCTTTCTGGCGCCATGGGCGGAGATGAAATACTCCAGAACGTCCAGACCCTCACGGAAATTGGACTTGATCGGCAGCTCGATGGTACGACCCTGTGTATCGGCCATCAGACCACGCATACCTGCCAGCTGTTTGATCTGCTGGTTAGAACCACGGGCACCGGAGTCAGCCATCATGAAGATGTTGTTGTACTGGTCCAGACCGTTCAGCAGGGCGTCGGTCAGGCGCTTATCACAGGAATCCCAGGCTGTGATGACAGCCTTATATCTCTCCTCCTCGGTCAGAAGACCGCGGCGGAAATCACGGGTGATACGCTCGATCAGCTTATCGGTCTCAGCCAGCATCTGCGGCTTCTCCTTCGGCACGGTCATATCGGAAATGGAAACCGTGATGGCACTGATCGTGGAATATTTGTAACCGATCGCCTTGATGTAGTCCAGCACCTCGGCGGTCTTGGTTGCGCCATGTGTATTGATGCACTTGTCAATGATCTGCTTCAGCTGCTTCTTGGCAACCAGGAAGTTGATCTCCGGCATCAGGTCATTCTCATGATTGCTTCTGTCGACGAAGCCCAGATCCTGGGGCAGACCCTCGTTGAAGAGGAAACGGCCCAGTGTGGACTGGATGATCCTGGTTGTCGGCTGACCGTCAACCTCACCGCTGATCCTGACCTTGATCGGAGCCTGCAGCGTGATGACTTTATTCTCGTAAGCCAGAAGGGCTTCGTTAACGCTCTTAAAGAACTTGCCCTCACCCTTATCGCCCGGCTTCTCAAGGGTCAGGTAGTAGATACCCAGGACCATATCCTGAGACGGTACTGCCACCGGACCGCCGTCAGACGGCTTCAGCAGGTTGTTCGGGGAAAGCAGGATGAAACGGCACTCTGCCTGGGCTTCCACAAACAGAGGTACATGTACGGCCATCTGGTCGCCGTCGAAGTCGGCGTTGAAAGCGGTACACACCAGCGGATGCAGCTTGATGGCCTTACCTTCGACAAGGATCGGCTCGAAAGCCTGGATACCCAGACGATGCAGTGTAGGCGCACGGTTGAGCATGACCGGATGCTCCTTGATGACCTCCTCGAGGACATCCCAGACCTTGGGATCCAGACGCTCTACCATCTTCTTGGCTGCCTTGATATTGTTGGCGATGTGTCTGCTGTGCAGCTCCTTCATAACGAAGGGCTTGAACAGCTCGATCGCCATTTCCTTAGGCAGACCGCACTGGTAGATCTTCAGCTCCGGACCGACGACGATAACGGAACGGCCGGAGTAGTCGACACGCTTACCCAGAAGGTTCTGACGGAAACGGCCCTGTTTACCTTTAAGCATATCGGACAGGGACTTGAGAGCCCTGTTGCCGGGGCCGGTGACCGGACGTCCGCGTCTGCCGTTATCGATCAGCGCGTCTACAGCTTCCTGCAGCATACGCTTCTCGTTTCTGACGATGATATCGGGAGCGCCCAGCTCCTTCAGTCTCTTCAGACGGTTATTTCTGTTGATGATCCTTCTGTACAGATCATTCAGGTCGGAGGTGGCGAAACGGCCGCCGTCCAGCTGGACCATAGGACGGATATCCGGCGGAATGACCGGAATGACCGTCATGATCATCCACTCCGGCTTGTTGCCGGATTCTCTGAAGGCTTCCACAGCCTCAAGACGCTTGATGGTCTTGGCACGCTTCTGGCCTACGGAGTTCCTGAGCTCTTCCTCAAGCTTTGCTGCCTCTTCATCCAGGTCGATGGCCTGAAGCAGTTCCAGAACAGCCTCGGCACCCATACCCACACGAAGGGCATCTAGCCGTAGGTCCTGCAGATGTCCTGATATTCCTTCTCGGTCAGCACATCCTTGACCTGTACCTGATGATTATCTTTATTCAGGACGTCTTCCTTGACTTCCAGTACGATGTAGGAAGCAAAGTAAAGGACACGCTCCAGGTTTCTCGGTGTCATATCCAGCATCAGACCCATCCTGCTGGGGATGCCCTTGAAATACCAGATATGGGAAACCGGCGCTGCCAGCTCGATGTGGCCCATACGCTCACGTCTGACGCTGGACTTGGTGACCTCTACGCCGCAGTTGGCGCAGACGACGCCCTTGTAACGGATTTTCTTGTACTTACCGCAGTGGCACTCCCAGTCCTTGCTCGGTCCGAAGATCTTCTCACAGTACAGACCGTCCTTCTCAGGCTTTAAGGTCCTGTAGTTGATCGTCTCAGGCTTCTTGACCTCGCCGCGGGACCACTGTCTGATCTTGTCAGGAGACGCCAGACCGATCTTGATGGCATCAAATGCCAAAGCCTGGCCCGCCTCGTTATTCATATTATCTATCATGAACGGCACTCCCTTCTTTAATCGTCAAAAGCGTCCCCATCCGGTTCCGCATCTTCATCATCGTCCTGGACATCGACCAGATCTCCGTCTTCGAAGGTCTGCTGGGTATAACCGTAGTCGCCCAGAGATTCCGTATCCACGACATCGAACTTGAAGCCGCTGTCGCCCTGCATAAAGCCGGAATAATCCTCATCACTGTAATCCACAGACTCGCCGATCTCGACCTCGGTCTGATCGTCCCGCAGCAGACGGATATCCAGCCCCAGAGACTGCAGCTCCTTTAAGAGGACCTTGAAGGACTCGGGGATACCCGGCTCAGTGATGTTCTCGCCCTTGATGATCGCCTCGTAAGCCTTCACACGGCCGATGACACCATCGGACTTGAAGGTGAGGATCTCCTGCAGGGTGTAGGCTGCGCCGTAGGCCTCCAGGGCCCAGACCTCCATCTCACCGAAACGCTGACCGCCGAACTGGGCCTTGCCGCCGAGAGGCTGCTGGGTAACCAGTGCGTACGGACCTGTGGAACGGGCATGGATCTTATCATCAACCAGATGATGCAGCTTCAGATAATGCAT
>CADAIF010000023.1 GCA_902787905.1 uncultured Lachnospiraceae bacterium | reverse complement strand
GAGAGCGGTATCCGGGATGCGGGAGAGACGGATCCGACGAAGGCGTGGAGCTATGCCGCATTCCGGGAGGTCTACCGTCCGGAACAGAATCCGGATGTCAATCTCATGACCCTCAGGGTCAGCAATGCGAAAACCATGATCAAGCTGGACATTCCTGACGGTGGAACGGAAGAGATAACGGCAAAGGCGTTTTTCCTGAGATCCTATAAAGAGAGTGTGTTGACAGAATCCTATGTCACCCAGATTGTAAGATTGATACAGCAGAAGATTCCATGCTCTAAAACCATTGATGCTCTGGCGCTCGACGAGACCATATCGATCTATGTTCCGCCAGAAGAAGATATGGAAAAACTCAAAGCATGTCATCCAGACAGTGAATTCAAATTTAGGTGTCCGTTTTGTTACAATGTATTTAAATTACCAGTCAAGGCAATATTGAAAGTATCACCGAAATGTCCCTACTGTGCAGACTCGGGAGTATCGGGGGTGTATAAGGAGGACATGATCGAAGGCGCATATCTGGTCGGGGAAAGGAGGGGTATGAATGCGCAATATTCCTAAGATGAGACTGATAATGCAGATGATAATGGCTGGACTGTCTGACTATCGGATATCATTGAAGTCAGGATCAACCAGAAATACTGTGAGGAAGATTCGCCAGAAAATTGACGATGATCCTTCGGTAGTGCAGATGTGTTTAGGAATGGACGACAAAGAAGCTTACTACAGATTGTTTCCATCAAAAGCATATAACGTCAGCAAGGCAGTGCCAGATACGTCGAAGGATCTTGCTTCTTTCATAAAGGGGACTCCGAAAACCGCATTATATTATACTTATGCAGAGAAAGCTGAAGCAAACGGAGAGTACCCTCTGAAGTATGATCAGTACAGCAGGAAGCTTAGAGTGGAAGAGCAGAAATACCGCGGCAGCAGTGAACAGTCTGTTAAACCCGGAAAGGATGTTGTTGTTTTTTGGCTGCAGCATCCTGTGCGTTATCTGGATGAGAACAGGGATGAGAAAACCGGTCGACTCTTTCTGGGGATACTGCCATACAGTACACATGTGTTTTCAAAGTTGTACAGAGCGGACAATAAGGACAACTGGATAGAAGCACATAATAAAATGTTTGCACAGTTCGGAGGAACGCCTAAGGCATTGCATGCGGAACTCTCCAAGTCATCATGCTCTAAAGGGAAGATAAGAAGACATTACGAAGAACTTGCCATACATTATAACATGTACATTGTGCTGGATGGTTCGGAACAGTATTCCATTGATACGATGCAGATCGCTGACTGGTTCCGCGAACGTATATCGGACTCATTGTATCCTTCTTTTGCCGCGGCGTGTGATGACATCAGAAATATTCAGAACGATTATGACAGGATTACTGATGAGAACGGCACTACGAAAAACCGGCTTTTCTACGAGGGAGAATACAGGTTACTGAGCAGACTGCAAAACGGGGAATATTTGCCTGCGGAGACTACGGAGCTCACGATCTTGTACAACAGTCATGTACAGTTTCAGAATTGTCAGTATTCCGTTCCCTATGAGTATGCATTAAAAGCCGACAAGAAGGTCCAGCTGGAACTGAAAGGTGAACAGATAAACATCTACTATCACGGGAAGCTCATCGCTACGCATATCAGGAAGAACAACGGCGGTTATCATACCAATCCCCAACATATGCCAGTCGGGAAAGAACTTAACAGGATGGAGTGGAATCCGGACCGGTTCAAAAGCTGGGCGGAAACGATTGGCCCTGACACAAAAGAACTGATCGGGAAGATCCTGAAGTCTGATCCGATCGTTCAGAAAACATATCGCCGGTGCATGGCGATACTGTCTTTATCTAAAAAGTATGGACCGGACCAGCTTGAAGAGGCATGCGGGGCGAATGAGATCCCGCAGGGCGTATCGGCGTTCAAGGTGATTTCCGAATATCTCGAGATGAACTATGGTGCTGACACGTAGACAAGAAAAGAGCTTTTGCGGGGAGCTCTTTTTTTGTTGACGTCTTATGCCGGGTATGTATCTTTAAAATCATTAACTATGCATCTTTAAAATCATTATCTATGCATCTTAGAAATCATTAACTATGCATCTTTAAAACCATTAACTATGCATCTTTAAAATCATTATCTATGCATCTTAGAAATCATTATCTATGCATCTTAGAAATCATTATCTATGCATCTTTGATTTTGTGATTTGTCGACATCGACAGATTTTTGGGTAAAATGAATTTCCAGAAATGGAGCCATCCTGATCCTTGTGGTCCTGATCGGACTGGTGGTCATTTTTAAACAGCAGCTGACCTCTATCGTCAACAGCATCTTTGAGAAGATCTCCAAACAGAGTAATTCCATATGACCCGGAGGGCGCCGGCCTCGGTCACGGTCTATCTGTGTCTGGTGCTTCTGGTCATGCTGGCTTTCGTTCTGGCACTCATGGAATCTGCCAGGCTGGCGGCGCTTCAGGCCATGTCTCAGCGTCACGCAAGGACAGCGGTCCAGATGCTCTTTGCCGGCTATACAAGGCCTCTGGCTGACCGATACGACCTTTTTGCCCTGCAGGGCGGGGATGAGGACCTGGCCGCCGAGGCCGGCAGATATTTCGACCTGAATGCCGGCGGGGAGGGGGCAAAGCCCTTCGCCCTTCGCTGTAAGTCGGAAGAATGCCGGCTGACGGATACGGTCTCAGTCAGGGACAATGACTGGCAGCCGCTCCTGGACCAGATGACCCGGTGGAATCACTGGCAGCTGGCAGGGGAAGGCACCGCCGGCCTTAAGGCTCTGATCGACAGCTTCAATAATGCGTCCGGCAGAGATGAGGGGCAGACCTATTGTCAGGAGATCGCAGCTGAAAGCAGCGCGGCGGAAGCAGAAGCTGCCTCCGCGTCAAAGGAAGAGAAGGCCGGGGAGGATAAGCCAAAGAAAACGGTGGAGGATCCAAGGACGGGAATCCTGCGTCTTATGAGGCAGGGGATCCTGAAGCTGGTCATGGAGGACAGAGAGATATCCGGTCAGTCCATGGACCCGTCGGACTGTTCTTACCAGACCGGTCAGGAGAAGAAGCTTCGTCTGCCCTTTGATTTCTCCGGGGCTGCCAAGGCGGTGAACATGATCCGGGAGAATGAGGAAGGCGTCGGCATGAGTCTGATCTCGACGGGGGATGAGGACCTGGCGGTCATATGTTATCTGTCTGATCATTTCAGTGCCCTGACCGCGCCGGCAAAGAGGGAAGGCGCCCATTGTCTGGCCTACGAGATGGAGTATCTGCTGAACGGACGGAAGACAGACCGGGAAAATCTGGAGAATACGGTGACCCGGCTGGCAGGTCTGCGTCTGGTCATGAACATGGTTTATCTTTATTCGGATCACGGGCAGAGCGCGGCACTGAATGAAGCCGTGGCCCTGATAGATGCCGCAGGCCTTCCGGCAGCGGGGGAAGTCCTGCGTCTGCTGCTGATCCTTTGCTGGGCGGGGGCGGAATCCCTGGTGGACTGCTCAGCACTGACTCAGGGGAAGAAGGTTCCGATGCTGAAGGGAGACGCAGACTGGAATCTGTCCTTTGAGAATCTGGGAGCTCTGGCGAAGGGCGCCGGCCGTCTTTCAGATATGATCCGGGACGGTAGCAGGGGCTTTGATTACAGGCAATATCTGACACTGCTGCTCATGACGGTTCCCAGAGAAAAGAAGCTGATCCGTATGACACAGCTCATTGAGAAGAATGTGCGGATGGCCGAGGGATGTGAGGCCTTTGCCTTTTCAAAGTCTGTCGTTGGCGCCAGGCTGGAGGGGAAGGCAGTCGCAGAACCTGTTTTCAGTCCGCTGGCCGGACAGGTCAGCATGGCTTTTTCCACAACATATCTTTATGTGCCGCGTGAAGGGAGGTGAATGCGGCCATGTTTTCCCGGAAAGGACTACACACCTGTATCCGAAGGCGCGGATACAGAAAATCAATGCTCAAAGCCAAAGGAGATCACAGCCATACTTCCGGGAGCATGGACTTTCCAGGCGGCACCCTGTGGAAGCTCATAAAGGGGAGGATCCGGGGGAGCCTGACTGTGGAGGCTGCCCTGGTTCTGCCCGTCTGCCTGGGCGCAATTCTGCTGCTGATGCAGCTGATCGGTGCCCTGACCCTCTGCAGTCAGATCAATCTGTGCCTGAATATGACAGCCAGACATCTGGCAGCCTACAGCCTTTCCGGGGAGGGGGTCAGCACGGTCAGTGCCTATGCCCTTTACTATGTGGAATCGGCGGATTCCGGTATCGACTACAGCATGATCCAGGGCGGACGTGCCGGCCTTTTGCTGACCGTCAGCGGCGGCAGCAAGGAGGACCCGGTCATCTGCCTGAGGGCTGTCTACCGGCTTTCCCTGCCGGGCTTTTTCCTGCGGGACCGGCATCTGATCCTGCGGGATTCAGCTTATGCCAGAGCCTTTATCGGGGGCCTGCCCCGGGCGGGGACAGAGGCGGAGGCTTCTGACGGTCACGGTCAGGTGATCGTCGCTGAAAACGGCGTGGTTTATCACACCAGCCCCGACTGTACCTATCTGCATCTGACCATACAGAAGGCGCTGCCATCTCAGCTTTCGGCCATGAGAAACATCTACGGAGACCGTTACAGGGCCTGCGAGAAGTGTGCCCGGCACGGCCATGGAGATTATATTTATATCACGGAGATGGGGGACGCCTGGCATTCAGATGCGCACTGCAGCGGTCTGACCAGGCATTTGCATACCTGTACAGCCGATGAGGCTGCCGGGCAGGGGCTCAGGCCCTGTCCCAAATGCGGAGGCGGCCGCTGATGATTCTATACCTTATTCATTGGCTGCCCCTGCTTTTTCTGCTGTATCCTGCTGCGGCTGACCTGAGGCAGAGGAGCTTTGCCCTCTGGCCGGTGCTTGCAACCTGGGCCGGGGGAGAAGTTCTGCTTCTGACAGTCGGAGCCTTCGATCTGTTTTCGGCCATGACAGGACTGCTCCCGGGCGCCTGCCTTTTACTGGGGGCTTATGTGACGAGAGGACAGATTGCTTCCGGGGATGGTCTGATCCTTCTGCTGCTGGGATCCATGACCGGTGCCGCAGAGTGTCTGGTGATCATGATGTATGCCTTTTTCCTGGCCGGTCTTGTGGGACTTCTTCTGATCCTTTTCAGAAGGGCAGACAGAAAAAGCCGGCTGCCTCTGGTTCCCTTCCTTATGATTGTCACCCTGATCCGGCTTTCCATGAAAGGATGTGTATAGATTGAGAAAACGATTTGAGCGGCGGCTTCCGGCCAGTATGACGGTGGAGGCGTCACTTCTTATCCCCTTTATCACGGCTGTTTTACTGGGCCTGATCATGTTCTGTTTCTGGTTTCACGACAGGTCGCTGATGCAGAGCACTGCCCAGCTTCTGGCGGAGGCTTCTGTCTATGAGGAGGAGAGTGCGCCTGTCCGTCCGGACGGACGTATGGCCATGACGGTGCTTACAGGCACACAGGCTGAAGGGGACGCCTCGGCCCTGCAGACAGCCCGGTCACTGATCACAGGTGTCCGGCACGGCCATGCCGCTGTTTCAGGTCAGATGCAGATTCCGGTCCCGCTTTTGTCTCAGTTTACCGGCGCTTCTGCCTCTGCCTGTGAAAAGGCGGGTGCTGTACGTGTGGATGACACCCAGGACTGGTTTCGGAGTCATTATCTGACAGGAAGGAAATAAGGCCCATGGATGTACGTTTCGAAAAGGATATCTGTCACTGTGAGCTGCTGATCGAAGGCCCCTCAGGGGATGATTATGAGCTGCAAATGCTGAACAATCACAGGTCCGATGTCCTTTTGCCTTTTCGTGTTCAGTACGAACAGGGAAAAAGCCTTTACTGCTATGATGTGTCCGGCCTGGTCAGTCTCTTTGTCCTGCTGGAGCAGAAGGCGGCCGGGGCCGCCCTGTTTGAACGTCTGATCAGGTCACTGATCAGGGCCCTTGAGGATATGTCAGAGTATCTTCTGGATCCGGAGTCGCTGACTTTGGATACCCGGCTGATCTTCACAGATATGCAGGGGCAGATCTTCAAGTATACCTGTGTCCCGGGGATTTCAGAGGATGACCGCCGGGGCACGGGGCATCTTTCCTCAGAGCTTCTGGCCCATGTGGATTACACGGACCACAGGAGCGTTCTGCTGATCTACGATTTTTACCGGATGGAGCGGCTGCCGGATTTTAATTTTGACAAGCTGAAGGAACTCCTTTCCGAAAAGACCGATGAGACTTCACTGACAGATAAAGAGGAGAGCGCGGCGGCAGCGGAGGAACTGCCTTTTGATGCGGAGGATTATGAGGATATCCCTGTTTCGGCGGATAAGGCAGACAAAAAGCGTGAGCGGCGGCTGCCCTTTAAGCTGCCGGTTTCCTTCAAAGCAGCCAGACGTTTTCTGCCTGTGATCCTTGCGGCCCTTTGCCTGCCGATCCTGTACCTGTATCATGAAGGTCTGATCCAGAGGCTCTGCCTGCGGCTGGGGCTGGATATAGACGCCAGATGGGTTTCCCTGGCAGGCATCATCTGTCTTTCCGGCGCAGCTGCCCTGATCTTCCTGAAGGGATATAAAGGTGGGGATAAAGGCGGAGATAAAGAAAATGCCTTTGAGCTGTCTGACTTTGAGGATGAGACGGAAAGCTATGTCTCTTTTTCAGATATGACCATGGAGATGGACGGGGATGCGACCGTCCTTTTGGGGTCTTATGAAGAACCGCTTCTTTTAAGGAGCCTGAAGGAGGGACAGCCGGATCTTAATGTATCCCGATTTCCTGTGGTGATCGGTTCCGGACGGGACGCAGACTGCCGGATCGACGCGCCGGCGGTCAGTCGGCGCCATGCCCTGATCGACCGGGACGACCGGGGACTTTTTATCACTGACCTGGAGTCTACTAATGGAACCTGGGTCAATGGCAGGCGGCTGCCCTCAGGCCGGCAAAGTCCCCTGTCAGGCGGAGACCGGGTGCGGCTGGCGGACTGTGAGTATGAACTGGGGGTCGGATCAGACCTGTAATTAATGGACACATCAACTCATACAAAATGTGATATAATAAGGGCGGCAATGCTTCTCCCTGCAGTGAAAAGGTAAGGGGAAGCCGAAAAGGAGGAGTGAACGATGAAAAAGATGCTGCCCAAAACATGTGCCGTCCTTTTGTCAATGACCATGGCCCTGACCCTGGCTCCGGTTAACGTCCCTGCCGCTGAAGCAGAAACGGAGTTCGTGGAAGAGACCGTGACTGAGTCTTTGGCGGAAGATGAGACGGAGCTGCAGACTGAGACCGAGGCGCAGACGGAAACGGAGACCGAGGCGCAGACCGAGAGCGAAATCGTTGAACAGACAGAGGCGGAGACCGAGGCACAGACCGAAGCTGAAACGGCGTCAGAAACCCGGGGGGGAACGGGTTTTGATTTTTCAGGTGGCGAGTCTGTGGACTTGCTGCTGGATGCCGGAAAGGACACCAAATATGATGCGGCCCGGGTTTTCGGAAGCGACCGTTTCGGAACTTCTTTCAGGACTGCAGAGATCATCAGCAATCTTGCTGAAGGTAAACATGATAACATTGTTGTGGCCTACGGTATGAATTTTCCGGATGCTTTGTCAGGCGGCTATCTGACAGATGTGAAGAATGCGCCGCTGCTTCTGATCAATCCGTCTAATGAGGGGAAAGTTCTGGACTATATCAGAAAGAACATGAAATCCGGAGGCACGGTCTATCTGCTGGGCGGTTCCCTGGTGATCAGAGATGCCTTTGCCTCTTCTCTTAAAAAGGAGGGAATTAAATACAAGAGGCTTGGCGGCGCAGGGAGATACGATACAAATCTGAATATTCTGAAGGAAACGGCAGTCAAGGGTGATGAGCTGCTGGTGGCCAGAGGCGATGCCTTCCCGGACAGCCTGTCCGGTTCTGCTGTCGGCAGACCCATGCTTCTGGTAGGGAAATCGCTGACTCAGGTCCAGAAGACCTGGCTGAAGGACGCCGGCATTAAAAAGTTCTATATCCTCGGCGGCAAGGGGGCTGTCAGTGACAGTATTGTTAATGAGCTGAAAAAAGCATGCCCCGGTGTGCCGTCAGAACGTGTTGGCGGCGCTAACCGCTGGGATACCTCTTACAGGATTGCCCGAAAATTCTTCCCATCCGCCGGAGTGATTTCTGTTGCTACAGGAGAAAATTTCCCGGATGCCCTTTCCGGTGCCCCGCTGGCTATGATGGCTCAGTCCCCCATCGTCCTGGTGTCCGACAAGGTATGGAGTCATGCCCACAAATATGTGGAGGAAGCCGGTATCAGGGAAGAACTGGTCTTTGGCGGATATTATGCCATCAATAACGCTACTGCGGGCAGAATTCTTACAGGCAGCAGAAGTTATCCTTCTTTCAGGAGCCTGGGGATCAAGGAGAATGCATCTGCGGATAAGATCATCGATGAGGAAGTGGCAGAAGCAGCGGGTCTCTACTTTATCGGCTCAGATCACATGGTGACGGCTTTGCCGGATGCTTCAGATTATGACAAGGCCTTTGGCGTGGTGAATTATATCGGAGGCAGATATGCCTACGGAACAGATACAACGGCCCTGGGAATGGTCAAAAACGGGTCAGGCACCTGTTTTGCCTACTCTGAACTGACATACTATATGCTGAAGAAAATGGGTGTTGCCTGCTGGCTGACCATACCAGGCAGGGTTTCAGGTGTTACGCAGGGGAATACCGGCATTGGATGGATTGCTTATGCAGATCACCGCACTGTGGTTGTCAAAGCAGGCGGCAAATATTACAATGCAGATGCCAACGCTGCTCTTTTCGAGGTCGAGATTCAGGGATATTCTGAGCCTGTGGAGATTGATGAGGCTTATGCGATGTACCTGATCGGAAAAACCAATTCCTATTAAGTCGGCCCCGCATGCGGCCTTCCGATTTCTATGGCATTTCACCTTGTTTTTTGTTATAATAACAGGGACACCTTTTTGGTGCCCCTGTTATTCAGTTAATTCGCATCGGGAGGAATCGCATGAGTTATTACCGGCAGAGCAGTGTTCCGAAGATATCGCCCGTCAATACGGTGATCATCGTCATCAATGTACTGGTTTTTCTTTACATGATGCTGACAGGCAATATCCGGAGCACGGAGTATATGTATAATCACGGGGCCAGCTTCTGGCCGGCGGTGATCATGAATCATGAATATTACCGGCTGCTGACCTGCGCCTTTATCCATTTCAGTTTTTCGCATCTGTTTAATAATATGCTGGTGCTGGCCTTTATCGGGGATAACCTGGAGCGGGCCCTGGGCAAGGTCAGATATATCATTTTCTATCTGGCCTGCGCTCTGGGATCCAGTCTGGTCAGTGTCCTCTGGAACATGGTCACCGGCTCCTACGCCATCTCCGGCGGCGCATCGGGTGCTATCTTCGGTGTGGTCGGCGGCCTTCTGCTGATCATTATCAAGAACCGGGGCAGGCTGGAGGATATCAGTTCCGTCCAACTGGGGCTGTTCGCTGTTTTTACCATCTATCACGGTCTGACCAGTATGGGCGTGGACAACGCCGCCCATCTGGGTGGTTTTATCATCGGCGCGGTTCTGGGACTTTTACTTTACCGGAAAAAGAAACGTAATGTTACTTACTATGCATAAGGGGGTATCTGAAAATGAGAGATGACAACTGTATTTTCTGTAAGATCGCCGGGGGAGATATTCCTTCAACAACGGTTTATGAGGATGAGCAGTTCAGGGTATTTCTGGACCTGTCTCCGGCGGCAAAGGGTCACGCTTTGGTCGTGCCTAAGGAACATTTTGCCAATCTGTTTGAGATTGACGATGAGGTTTTAAGGGATCTGATCGTGGTGGCCAAAAAGGTGGCCATTGCCATCAGGGACGCGCTGGGCTGCGAGGGTATGAATATCGTTCAGAATAACGGTCCGCTGGCCGGGCAGACGGTGTTCCATTTCCATCTGCATATCATACCCAGGTACGCGGACGACGGACAGAATATCAACTGGGTGCCGGGCACATCGGATCCGGAGACCCAGGTGAAGATTGCTGAGGCCATCAAGGGTGCCTTAAAGGCCTGAGGCCTTCCTGAACAAGAAAAACGGAGCTTCTTTTGGAGAGCTCCGTTTTTTAATGCGTTTTATTTGGATGCCAGTTCGTCCAGAAGGTCGGCGATGATCTTGATGGCATCGCGTTTGCCGGCCTCGTTCATGGCCTGAATGTAGCTGTCACGCTGCAGGAAGACTTCATCGATCACTTCCAGGAGATGCTCGTCGGTGATCTCCTCCTCAGGCAGCATATAACTGTAGCCGGAATCCCTGAAGGACCGGGCATTTAGGATCTGGTCGCCGCGGCTGGCCGCAGCCGGCAGGGGCACCAGGATGCTGGGCTTTTTCAGGGCCAGCAGTTCGAAAATGACATTGGCGCCGGCCCGGGAGATGACCAGGTCCGCGGCGGCCATGAGGTCCTTGAGTTCTTCCTTGATGAACTCATACTGGACGTAGCCTTTGGTGCCTTCCAGCGCAGGATCCAGCTTGTCTTTTCCGCAAAGATGGATGATCTGGAACTTTTCCAGAAGCTGAGGCAGGACGGCGCGCACAGCATTATTGACGCTGACGGAGCCCAGGCTGCCGCCGATGATCAGAAGCACCGGTTTTTCCTCATTAAAGCCGCAGAAGGCCAGGCCTTCGGCTTTGCTGCCGGTCAGAAGCTCTTTCCTGATGGGAGAGCCTGAGAGGACGGCTTTGTCCTTGGGCAGATATTTCATGGTCTCCGGGAAGGTGCAGCAGACCTTGTCCGCCACCGGGATACACAGCTTGTTGGCCAGGCCCGGAGTCATGTCGGACTCGTGGATAACGATGGGGATTTTCAGGGCATGGGCAGCCCGGACCACGGGCACCGCCACGAAGCCGCCTTTAGAGAAGAGGACGCTGGGCCTTTCCTTTTTCAGGGCTTTTTTGGCTTCGAAGTAACCCTTGACCACCTTGAAGGGGTCAGTGAAATTTTTCAGATCAAAATAGCGGCGGAGCTTACCGGTGGATACGCCGTAATAACGGGTGCCGGTTTCGGTGATCAGGCCCTTTTCCATGCCGTCGGAAGAACCGATATAGGCAATTTTATAGCCCCTGGCCTTCAGCTCCGGCATGAGGGCGATATTGGGGGCCACATGGCCCGCGGTGCCTCCGCCTGTCAGAATGACTTTTTTCATGTGAGGACTCCTTTGTCAGATCAGGCCCGGCCGGCTTTGTAGGTCTTGAGGGCCTGGGCCAGCTGGTCGGGACATGAAGTGCCGCGCCAGCCGCACTGGATGCCTTCCACTGTGGAGATGACGTCGTCGACGCTGCGGCCGATCACCAGCCTGGCTACACCCTGGGTGTTGCCCATGCAGCCGCCCACGAATTCGCAGTCGGTAATGATATTGTTGTCGTCAACTTCAAAACGGATCTCTTTGGAACAGGTGTTTTTTGTTTTATATGTCATGTGATGCCTTCCTTCTTTCGGTTTATTCGTACAGATTCTCATTGTAGCAGATTTATTGCGGGAAAACCAGTACCACCGGTCTTTTTTTATGGTATGATTAGAAAGAATACGTTTTATGGAGGATATCATGTTAGGAATCATCGGAGCAATGAATCAGGAGGTCGACCGTCTGAAGGCGGAAATGACCGAGGTGACTATAGAAGAGCGGGCTTCCATGTCTTTTTATGTGGGTAAGCTCCACGGTAAGGATGTGGTTATCGTCCGCAGCGGTGTGGGCAAGGTCAATGCCGCTGTCTGCACCCAGATCCTGGCGGACCGTTATGGCGTGGACAAGGTGATCAATACCGGTGTGGCCGGCAGCCTTCAGGCTAAGATCGATATCGGGGACATCGTCGTGTCCACGGATGCGCTGCAGCATGATGTGGAGGCGACGGTTTTCGGCTACGCGCCGGCGGAGATCCCTCAGCTGGGCAGGGTCAGCTTTACGGCGGATGAAGACCTGAGGAAGCTGACGGTGGTCTGCTGCAGGCAGGTGAATCCGGAGATCGGTGTACATGAGGGCCGGGTGGTCTCCGGCGACCAGTTTGTTTCAAGTGACGCGGTCAAGGCCAGGTTAAAGGACCTGTTTGACCCTTACTGCACGGAAATGGAGGGGGCGGCGATCGCCCAGGCCTGCTGGCTCAATGACATTCCTTTTGTCATTATCCGGGCTATTTCCGACAAGGCCGACGGCAGCGCCCAGATGGACTATGATGTGTTTGAGGCCCAGGCCATAGAGCATACGGTCAGGCTGGTAAATGCCCTTGTCAGCGCAATATGAGTATTGCCCGGCGGCCGGCTTTTTGGTAGAATAAAGAAGAGTTATAATTCATTGAAAAATGGGGGATGAAAGCAATGGCAAAAAAAGTTACATTTGATTACTCAAAGACAGCTCCCTTTATCAGAGAGGATGAAGTTACTCTGATGAAGGGCATCGTTGAGAACGCGAAGGACTTGCTTCTGAGCCGTCAGGGTGCAGGCAATGATTTCCTTGGCTGGATCGATCTTCCGGTGGCCTATGATAAGGAGGAGTTCGCCCGCATCAAGGCGGCCTCCGACAAGATCCGCAGTGATTCTGATGTTCTTCTGGTCATCGGTATCGGCGGTTCCTATCTCGGCGCCCGCGCGGCCAACGAGTTTTTGAACCACGATTTTTATAATATGATCAGCAAGGAACAGAGAAAGGCGCCGGAAATCTACTACTGCGGCAACAATCTCAGCAGTTCCTACATTAAGGTCCTGATCGATGTGATCGGCGACAGGGACTTCTCCATCAATATGATCTCCAAATCCGGCACCACCACAGAGCCGGCCGTGGCCTTCAGGGTCTTCAAGGAGCTCATCGAGAAGAAGTACGGTAAGGCTGAAGCGGCCAAACGTATCTACTGCACCACGGACAAGGCCAGGGGCGCTTTAAAGCATCTGGCGGATGAGGAGGGTTACGAGACCTTCGTCGTTCCGGATGATGTCGGCGGACGTTTCTCAGTCCTGACAGCCGTAGGTCTGCTGCCTATCGCAGTGAGCGGTGCGGATATCGATCAGCTGATGGCCGGTGCGGCCGCAGCCAGGGAGTGCTGCCTGAACAATGCCTTTGAGGAGAATGACGCGCTGCAGTACGCGGCCATCAGAAACATCCTGCTCAGGAAGGGCAAGAGTGTCGAGATCACAGCCAGCTATGAGCCTTCCGTTCAGTATATCGCTGAGTGGTGGAAGCAGCTCTACGGTGAGAGTGAGGGCAAGGATCAGAGAGGTATCTTCCCCGCTTCCGTGACCCTGACAGCCGACCTGCACTCCATGGGTCAGTTCATCCAGGATGGTGCCCGCATCATGTTTGAGACGGTCATCGAGGTGGAGGATCCGGGTGCCGAGATCGTGATCGGTGAGGAGCCGGTGGATCTGGACGGTCTGAATTATCTGGCCGGCAAAAACGTGGATTTCATCAACAAGAGTGCCATGAACGGTACAATTCTGGCCCATACCGACGGCCAGGTACCCAATCTGAAGGTTGTCGTACCCGCACAGGATGCTTTCAGCCTGGGCGAGCTGTTCTACTTCTATGAGTTCGCCTGTGGTGTCAGCGGTTATGTGCTGGGTGTCAAT
Source organism: uncultured Lachnospiraceae bacterium (assembly GCA_902787905.1). GTDB lineage: Bacteria > Bacillota > Clostridia > Lachnospirales > Lachnospiraceae > UBA2912. Next base: position 852 of record CADAIF010000023.1, on the reverse strand, counting down.
CCCTTCAATCAGCCGGGCGTTGAAAGCTACAAGAAGAATATGTTCGCGCTGCTGGGTAAGCCGGGTTATGAGGATCTGACCGAAGCCCTGAAGAAGAGACTGTAATACGGAATGGATAAGGCACAGGAAGGCAGGGGCTTTTTTGTGCCTTATCCTGTTTTTTGACGGAGAGGAAAATGAATAAAAAGGTATTTGTTATCGGCCCCAGGGAACCGGACACGGACTCCATCTGTTCCGCCCTGGCCATGGCCGAGTTGAAGAATCGCCAGCTGTCCGAGCATGGCGGCGACATCCCCATGTCTCCCAGTTACGGCCTGCCGGTGGAAGGAGAGGTCTGCTATGAGGCTGTCCGGGCAGGTGATCTGAACGCGGAGACCCGTTTTGTTCTGGACACCTTCGGCGTTCAGGCGCCGGCCCTGCTTAAGGATGCCAGGGTCCAGATCAGTGATATCGATTACAGTGTCGTGGATCCGGTCAGGAGCGACATGTCTCTGCGCCGGGCATGGATGCGTATGCGGGATGTAAAAAAATCCACCCTGGCTGTGGCCGGGGAGGACGGCGGTATGGAGGGTCTGATCACCACCAGTGATATCGCCAAATCCTATATGGCTGTTTTTGATACGCAGATTCTGGGCATTGCCCATACCCCCTTTGAAAATATTCTGGATACCCTGGATGCCGAGCTGGTGGTCGGTGATTCCGCTTCTGTGATTGACGGCGGCAAGGTTTCCATCGCAGCGGCCAATACCGATATCATGGGTCAGGTGATCGATGCCGGCGACGTCGTTATCTTAGGCAACCGTTATGAGGCCCAGCTGTGTGCCATCGAATGCGGCGCGGCCATGATCATTG